>DASXUQ010000005.1:900000-1011143 GCA_036504735.1 bacterium | reverse complement strand
CATTAGCATAGTACACATGCCCGGTCAAGAGTTTGTGATGTTCACCATCCTCGGCAATGTCGTAAAGTTCCAGCTCACCATAGCCTCCCCAGTAGCTGCAATACACCAGCGGATCAATCACCACCTCCCGCGTGGGATCGTAGGGGCCTAAGACAAACCGGTAGCCACCATCAGCGGTCAGGTCATAGCGGCAGGGGATTTCGATTTGGGTGTGGTTAATGTTTTGGTAGGCAAAGGGGGCTGCTTCGGTCACCGTGGCTAAAGACGTGGACAAGAGCAAACTGCCGTTTGCATCTACGCCGATTGCTCCTTCCTGCCCTTCATAGCGCAGTTGAATCAGGGATGCATCGGCACCGGGCCGGAGGTGGTAGACGGTTTCGATGCCGTGGGTGGCGATGCGGTATTGGACGTCAATTCCCGGCCAGACATCCTTAGCGGTGACGCTGCGGTAATGGCCGACACGGCTTTTCCATTTACAGCTATCACGGGACAGGAAGTAGTTGCTGTAGCTGGAGAGCTTGTTTTCGCCGGTCAGGATGGGAGTAGGGTTGGCATAGAGGTAGGACAGGCGGAGGACATGCCCCCGCACCGATATCGGCTCGCGCTCTTCTTCATGCCGCATCCGGTCCATCGGATCACGGCTGCGCGGCGGCTTGTCAAACTGCCGTAAATCCATCGCCATTCCGATTTGGGTAAGGAAATAAGCCGCGCCATTGCCCTCGTATTTGAAGGCAAACGCGCCTTCCCACTGCCCTTCATTCTGGACAAAGAAATCCGTCTGCGGCACCGGAGCGCCCGCCATGGCGCTGCCCGTCCCGATCAGAAAAGCCACTACCCATGCCGCAGATCTTGTTGACATCCACATTGTAGATTTCCTCATATTTCTATCGTGATCATAGTCGTCCAAGCAAAAAAGCCTCGCCCAATACTTGGACAAGGCACCACCATCTACCTCGCCGTATGGCGGTGGCTTACGAACAAAATCTGATACAACAGCCACAGCCTCACCAAACCCTCCCGGTTCAGCCCTGCCCGCGTAACAAACCATCTGCTCAATAATATAGCAACTCGCTCCGGTTTGTCAAGCGAAATGATGCACACTGCAACAAAAAGATTGCTACGAAGGATAATATGACAAAATCAGGCGTATGTGCAAGATTTTGCACACAGGCAAGTATATTTACCATTGTGATTGACGACGGTCCTGTCACATAAGTTATTCATAAAACGGCGATTGCGCTTGATCGCAGACCTCGCGACGCAACGTCCAATGCACTCCTTTTGCGTGGTGACGCTATCCGGGCGCCACCAGAACCGTAGAGAGAGGCGGTATTCCGCCAAAACAGCATTATTTCACCATCGCGCCAACTCTAAGCATATGTCCACGACATACGAGACCGGTCTACAGGCCGGGGGAGTCCAAGAACTTTCTCCGCTTTAGCTCGTTTAGACCTCGACCAAACGCGGCACAAAGTCAACAGGCCCCCCATTGCTGAGGGGCCTGTAAGATCCTTGATTACCGGAAAGTCGATTACTCTTTGTTGGCTTCGAATGGGTGCCGACGATTAGGGCGTTTGGGCTATGATCGTGTAAAACGCTTTTTCGTTCGCAGCGTCGGGAGTATCCACATACAGAGTGTCTGACGTTGAGCCGCGCAGTGTGGCTTCGGACGGCGTGAAGCCCGGAGTGTCGCCGCGATACACATTGTACATGACTCCCTCCATCGGGTTGCCCTGATCGTCGCGCACCACGTTCCAGTACAGCCAAAGCCACGGCGATTCGCAGCGAAGAATCAGTGCGGTGGGAGCGGATAAACCTGCCGCCACGCGCCCGACGTCGCACACCTGCGTGCCTTCACCGCAACTGTTCCGGGCGGCGATGCAATAGTTGTGCGGCGCATGGTCGCCGGGATGATCGTAGTAATTCGAGACATTGGCTCCGGCGACAAACACCAGCACCGCGTCACGGTAGATCGCGAATCCGGTCTCGTTGTTGAGTGTGTCCTGCCAGCTCAAATACACCCCCGCCGTGCCCGTGTCCGATGCGGCCATGCTCAAAGGCGCCGCCGGTAGAATCTGTCGCTGGCCTGCTACGGGTGGCGTCAGGACCGAGTTTCCACAGGCCGTCGTGTACGCGCAAACCGAGTAGTTGTAGACTCCCGGCGCCGGGAAATTGTAGAAGAAGGTCACGTTCGCGCCCACCGACCCGACTTGCGATCCGTTGCGGAAGATCCGGAATCCGTTCTCATTGTCGGAATTGTCCTGCCAAGTGATAATGATCGCCGAGCAATTCGTGTCCGAGGCTTGACAATTGGAAGGAGCGGCTGCCGACTGCAAACGCGTTCCTGTATCCGAGTTCGACGCATTGGACGATCCACAGGCATTGTAAGCGCAAACCGTATAAGCGTAGGCGCCAGAGGCCGGAGTATCGTAGAAGCTGGTGACGCTCGCTCCGACCGTACCCGCCAGCGACGCGCCGCGGTACACATAGAAACCGGTTTCACCCGTCACGTTGTCCGTCCAGCTGACGTTCACTCCGCTGCAACCTGTGTCCGATGCCACACAATTGAGCGGCGCAAGTAGTCCGGCAAGGCGTGTCCCTTGGTCGCTGTTCGAGGGATACGAGTCGCCGCAGCCGCTGTAGGCCCGCACCGTGTAGAGATAGCTTCCAGACGGCGGCGTATCATCAAATGTCTGCGCATTAGCGCCTGCGGATCCGGCAAGGCTGCCGTCGCGGAAAATATGAAAACCCGTCTCACCTGTCGAATTATCTATCCAGGTTACGGTGACACTTTGACAACTGTTGTCGCTCGCCGCGCAAGTGGACGGTGCGGATACGGCGGGCAGGCGCGTGCCGTTATCCAAATTGGAGTCCGTGGAGGTTCCACAGCCGTTATAAGAGCGCACGGTGTAAGCGTAAGTGCCGGACGGTGGAGCGTCGTTGAATGTCGTCGTATTCGCGGACACATCGCCGATTTGAGATCCGTTCCGATAGATGTAGTAACCACTTTCACCGGAGACGTCCCACCAGGTAACGGTGATACCCGTACAAATGTTATCGCTCGCGATCACATTGCTTACTGGAACGGGCGCACTCAGCCGCGCCCCGCCATCGATAGCGGATGGCGTTCCCGTACCGCAATCGTTGAATGCCGCGATGGTGTAGTTGTAAGTGCCAGCCGAAGGTGCGTCGGTGTAGGTCGTCACGTTGGCGCCGGTCTGTGCGATCTGGCTGCCGCCGCGGTAGACGTAGTAGCCATTCTCTCCACTGCGATCTGTCCACGTGATCACAATGTCCGCGCAATGATCATCCGTCGCGGACACTCCGGTGACCTGACCGACCGTGGTCAGGCGCGTCCCCGGATCCGTCGCGGAGAGTGTCCCGTCGCCGCAGGCGTTGTATGCGCCCACAGAATATGTGTACGTTCCGACCGCTGGAGCGTCTGTGTAGGTACACACATCCACACCGGTGGTCCCGATCTGGCTACCGTTGCGATAGACGCGGTATCCTTGTTCGCCGGACTGATCTGTCCATGTCACCACGACATTATTGCAGTTGTTGTCGGTCGCGGCGACGCCTGCGACCTGGACCGGAGTGGCTAGTCTTGTGCCGTTGTCGGAAACCGATTGAGAACCCGTGCCGCAAGTGTTGGTGGCCGCTACCGCATAACTACACGTAACCCCTTGGGACGCCGTGTTATCGGTGTAAATCGTGACGTTGGCACCTGCAGACCCGATCTGACTGCCGTTGCGATAGACGTAGTAGCCGTTTTCGCCGGACTGATCTGTCCATGTCACTACGACGTTATTGCAGTTGTTGTCGGTCGCGGTGACGCCACTCACTTGGGCGGGAGTACCTAATCGGCAACCTTGGTCCGACGATGATAGCGGTCCATCTCCGCAAGTGTTGTATGCACGCACGGTGTACAAGTAACAGCCGGACCCTGGGGTGTCTGTATAGTTAGTCACATCTATGCCGAGCGTCGCAATCTGACCACCATTTCGATAGACTTTGTAGCCTGTCTCGTTCGAAACATCATTCCAAGTGATCGCAATGTTATTGCAGTTGTTGTCCGTCGCTGAGACGCTCAACGCCCATTCCGTCAGATCAGAGATGCAAAAGGCCGCATTGGAGAAGTCGCGGGTTGTCTGCGCCTGATCTTCCACCTTAACATAGTAATTGCAGTTTGTCGTGAGGTCAGTTCCGGGAATCCACGGGTATGAACCGGTGTTTGGAAGGTTTGTCCCGATCCATCCCAGTGCATCAACCTCGTTTGTACTGCCCTGGTAGAGCCGCAATCGAACATTGCCGGGAATACCCGACGACTGCCACTGCACCGTGGTCTGCTGATTGACACAGAGGTTCTCCCCACCATTTGGGCTTGTCAAGGTAATACTTGATCCCCCACCCATGGGATAAATAAAACCTTGGTCGAAATAGCTCGTATTGTACCACGTTGTTCGTACTGTCCCCCACAAGCACCAACCCATTTCGGTCACCTGTACCTGCGAACCGGAGACTTGAACAACCCACGCGACATGACCTAAGCCGCCAGCGGCGCTGCTGTTGCAGGCAATTGTGTTCACGGCTGGCGTCGCGCTCACGGTATAACCATGAGATGTTGCGTAGCCGGCCCACGACGTCGCGTTACCCCAGCTCACGCCACCGAGCAGGTTGTCATTCCACACGCAGCAAGCACGATCCCACGCCCACCACGTGCAATTGCCTTGCGGGTTTGAGCAGCATGGATAAGGATTATAAGCCCCACACAGACAGTCGTCGTAATGTCCCGCACATTCGTAAACCAGTATCGGAGACCGGCCCTTTCCCGCGACGCTGTCTTCCTGCTGCAGAGCCATAAGCGCGTCCCGCTCAAAAGTCAATGTCTCCAGTAAATGACCGTAGATGGGCTCCGCAGCCCCGTTGTCCGCCTCGTGGTATCGAATACCGAATACGTCTTTGCCGTGCTTGAAAAAGGTGCTTCGCGATGGGTAGGCCTGTATCCCTTGCGTATTCTCTGCATGTTCAAACGCGCCGACATGAAGCTCGGACGCGCTCGCCGGAGTCATTTCGCTTGACTTGAATCCGAGAATCTTCTGATGATCATCTATCCAATCCGCAAGACTTCCATTGGATTGATCCTCCCAGACATCCACGCTGATGCGCGCGCCCGATGTGCTTGTGAGTTCCGTCTGTTCCACAGTCACGAACTCCGGGACGTTGCCTCTCGTCGCGATCAGTCGTGCATACCATCCGTCGGCGGGAAACTCCAGTGAATACCCCACCCCGTGTCCCGAAATCCGTTGCCATGAAGGGTCCACGACCTGCGCGGGCAGCGCGGCGATTCCCCATAACAAGATCAGCGCCAGGGAAAACAAACGACACATCTTTCCAGATCTGTTCATGATACTTTCCTCTGCTCAAGAATTGTATGTGGTGAAGTTACTTCGACTAAGTGCCATCACAAAGCATCAATACGGATGCCGGCTGACGCGCCGGCTCGTGTTGCTCGTTGAGCCGACCGCGCGCAGTGGCACCGTGCTCGGTATCACTGAATAGAATCTTCGGTTTGACGGTCCACCCAGCGGGTTCACATCCACAAACACCGTGTCCATCGTCGTGCCCAGCAGGTTCGTCTCACGGGGGAGAAAGGACATCGTACTGTCGGCGTGGACGGCGTAGGAATGTGCACCGGGAACCGGCTCCCAGTAGAGCCACACGTTGGGCGCTTGCGGCTGGAGAATCAATCGCTGAATCGGACTCAGCGTCGAGACCGAGAGCAGCGGAGTCAGAAAACCCGCGTTCATCTGAAACACCGCGCCGCGCGACCGCCCCGGAGGAGTGGACTGCCCGTAAACAGCTGTCATGCGAAAACGTTCGGACGCGCTTGCCCTGCCTCCACCCGCCGTGGCCGACTTGAGCATCCGGAAGTGCTCGCTTTGCGGCTGGGCATACACTATACTGACGATAAGGAGCCAGCCGGTGCAGAAGTAATGTCTCTTCATAGTCAGTCCCCCTTCGCCTGTGATGCCCGTTTGAGTTCCAGCACCATGTCTCGCAATTCGCGGACTTCTGCCTCCAGCGCATCCGCCCGCTCGACCTTCTTATTCAGCTCTTGAATCGCCGCCAAAGCAATCCCGGCAGGATCAATCGTGGAAATTCCCAGGCTGTCGTCGCCTGCGTGAAAGAGCGACCAAAAGTCCTGTGCCATAGGGCCAATGTGCTCGATCGAAGGATCTTGCACTTTGTAGCTCCACCTTTTGATCGGCAGAGTTGCCACGCGCTTCAGAATATCCTCGGTGTCCACCAGACGGATATTTCGCTTCTTCGTGCTGTCTGATATGGAGATCCATGCCGAACTGTTTGCCGGAAGCCTCGCTCCATCCGTGCCAGATGACGTGTAGAACCAAGCTCCTCCCGTCGCTCGCACGCGGAACTGGTTAATATCAGTGCTCAAGATGCTCGCGTTATAGGAGTCGCCCCAGACAAAGCAGCCATCGTGAAGAGCCTTGGCACGTCGGCCAGCCGCAAACGCATAGACGCCTTGGGCGGTATTGCTATCGCCGCCCGCCACCGTGGATTGGTCTCCGCTTGCCATGTTTCGCCTCCCGCCACTCACGACAGACCACGTGCCGGTCGCCAAGTTGCTGTCTGCCGCGCTTGAGCCGCCTCCGCCGGCGACTACACTGTAGTTGCCCCGCGCGTGATTCCAGCCGCCACCTCCGACGGTTGCCCGCCCGCCAGTGGCATCGTTGCGGAATCCTCCGGCCACCGTCGCGTAGGATCCGTCGCTGACGGTGTTATACTGACCGCCGCCAATGGCCGTGTATGAGGCGCTCGCCGTGTTAGACTGCCCACCGGCGACAGTGGCCCCGCTGCTGGTTGCTTGATTGGATTCTCCTCCGCCCACAGTGGCGCCGCTTGCGGCCGTGTTGCCGTATCCTCCGCCAATTGTCGCGCGCTGACCGGTTGCCTGATTACTATACCCTCCTCCAATCGTAGACTGGTTTCCGCTTGCCACGTTGCTGCCACCGCCGCCAATCGTAGCCTTGTCTGCGGCAGCCTGATTATCATAGCCACCGCTGACGGTGGACGATGTGACAGTCGCTTCGTTGCTATAGCCGCCGGCAACGACCGCGTATGATCCGCCGGCGTTATTGAGAGTCCCGCCACCGGCTACCGAATAACCCCCGCTGGCTGTATTGTCTTCGCCGCCGCCAGTAGTGGACCATCCGCCACTCGCGGTATTGGATACGCCGCCACTCACAGTGGCGCTGATACCGTTCGCAGTGTTGGAAGTGCCCCCTCCTATCGCCGCATGATCACCGATGGCGCCGTTTCTGCTCCCGCCGCCTACTGTCGCGCCGTACCCGTGCGTGAAATTGGAATCGGATAGGGAGAGACTCCCCCCGCCCGCGACTGTCGAGTAATCGCCCCGCGCTCTGTTGTTGGCTCCACCCAATACCACGGAATGGTCGCCCAGCGCAAGATTGTTCTCCCCAACCGCGAGCGAGTAGTTGCCTGCGTTCGAATTCCCGATTCCGATGCTTGCCTTTCCGGAAACCGTGAGATTTCCCGCAACACGTCCTCCGCTCGCTCCATCCACGGTACCCACCCGGAAAGCGTACCCTGCCGAGACCAATCGCGTCCGCGGGCTGAGTTCCGAGTCGCTGCCCGGCACGACTCCCATCCACAGCTCACTGCGGTTGAAGATGCTGTCCGGCAAGGCCGTCGTCGCGCCGAGGATGACATCAAACAATCCCTTGATGACCGTGATCGTCGCGTGGTTCTCGCTCCAGAGCAGTGTTGCGCCTGGTGCCGATCCGTCATAGAGCCGAAACGTCATGGATAGAGTCGTGTCGGCGGGAACATCGGTGATGCTCGCCAACAGGCCCTGATAATTGAGCAGCGGCGGCACGGCGGCAATAGACATGGCCGCGCAGAGACAGAACAGCGATAAGAGCAGAAGTCGGATACGCATGGATACTCCAGCGATAGTTATGTGGATGAAGAAAAGGCACTTTCCATGGAACGTGAGGCGGACGAAACAAAGAAGAACACATCACGTACTGAACATCACCGGTGATCACCGCGACATGCTTGGAAGTTGGTCGGGGGTTGATAACCGCGATTGATTCGTTCTGAAGTTTAGGCGTCTCAGGAGTACGAATTCACAATCCATGCATGTCTGGAAAACATGTATTACAGAATTGGCCGGTGGCCTATTTGAGTCGGTTACTATAGCTCCACATCGATGCGGTTACTCGTCCCTGTAAATGAGCGAGGTGTGACTGTACCGCGTGGCTCAAATTGCGCGTGGGTGAAACTCGCGCCGAATAGCCTCGCTATCCGTTGCAGTCTCTTGAAACCGCCCACGTCAACACCGATCTGCAAACGGTGTTTATTCGCTCGGCGTGGTGCTTTGAAGCGACAATCCGAACGCCAGCCAATCTTGGTCTGCTGGAGGTTAACTAAATGGACGAACGAATGCGGCAGTATTCATGATGATACGCATGCTATTAATACTAGACGTTGCAAAGTCAGCACTATATATGGAACGGGTCAGACTTGCATTTTCAGACATAAGTCCGCATCTCATTAACCTAATGGCTTAAGCTCCACGTTCAAAGGCCCATGGACATCATCTTCTCTTCACTTCGCCTTCAAAGAGACTGTTGCGATCTTGCCCGCGCGATGCGAAGGTGGGGAGGTCAACCGGCGCTGCGCCTCAACCTCAGGCTGGACCCGCTCCGCGCGGTCAGCACGTTTGCGGCCTGAACAAGCTCCCGTTTGGAACATTCCATCCTCTACTCTATGACCGGCGCGGACAATTTGCGCTCACCGTGTCAGGTAAGCTCCGGCTCATCTTCCGTCCAGTGGGTGATCCTCATGTCATATAGAATCATCGTGGCGAGTGGATCTGACAAGCCATTACTGCCGTCGAAATCCTTGAGGTAGTTGACTACCATGATTGGCATTCAAAACCAGTACCGCAGAACCAGAGTCCTGCCACCTGGACTTACGCTGCATGAGACCCTCGAAGCTCTAGGAATGTCCCAAGCTGACTTGGCTGCTCGAATCGGTCGATCTCCCAAACATGTCAGCGAGATCATCCACAAGGGAGGACCGATCACGTCCGAAACGGCCCTTGATTTCGTTGGGAGCGAGTGAGTGCCCAGCCATTTCTGGCTGAATCTTGAACAGAACTATCGTGAGTTCTTAGCGCGCCAAAAAGAAGCCGAAGCCATTGAGATCGAAATTGCTTCCTACCGTCAGTGGCTGAAGAGTTTCCCGTTTAAGGAGATGATGCGGCTGGGTTGGATCGAGCCACAGCAAGGAGAGATTGATACCATCCGTGCGCTGTTATCCTTTTTCAGGATCGCGTCCAAGGATCAATGGTCATGGGAACGTGCAGTTGGACTCAGAACTGCATTTCGGCAGGCAGCAATCAGCCAGTCGCCGGCGAGGTTTGCTTTAGCTGCCTGGCTGTGGAAGGGGCATCTAGATGCTCAACGCATCGAAACGGCAAGCTACGACATCGACACGTTTAATGCTGCGCTGGGGGAAATGAGAGGCTTGACCATCGCTCCTTTCAACGAAGCGATTTCAAAGATGAGGGAAGAATGTTCGCGGAGTGGAGTTGCGCTTGCCTTCACCCATGAGCTCCTCGGCATTCGAGTCTACGGTGCGACGCGGTGGCTTGCCAATGGGAGGCCTTTGGTCCAGATGTGTCTTCGAGGAAAGAGTGACGATCAAGTCTGGTTTACGTTCTTCCACGAGTCCGCTCATATTCTCCTCCATGGCCGGACTGACATCTTCGTGGAATCGGAAGACTCTACGGACATTGAAAAGGACAACCAGAAAGAAGAGGAGGCGAACCGATGGGCGTCTTCAATACTCATTCCTGACGATGCCTGGGAAGATTTCGCGAGCGACGTCTTCTGGCGAATCCAAGGCAATGATATCAGACACTTCAAGAGATACGGGACGGAGAGGATACAGTTCATCCGCCGGTTCGCATCAGAACAAGGTATCGCACTTGGTATTGTGGTTGGCCGACTGCAGAAGCAAGGCTTAGTTCCGTGGAATCAGTGCAATGATCTGAAGGTGGCTTTGAGGTGGAAGACATCCTGACGCTTGCGATAGAAACGACATGTGATTCATGCCCCGCATCCGTGGGGCTTTCTTTTGCGGTGATTTCTATCCAAGCTAGGCAGCCATGGATGCTGATACAGGATCAGTGTGTAGGTTCACAGTGTGCAGCTTTCGCGTGGCACAACACACTGGCGTGGTGCCAGTTGATCTGAGGTTGGACGGTGATTCTTCCTGCTACTTCACGAATAGGGACATATGTCTGTGACCCGCTCCCGAACGGCAAAACTGAATATTACCGCTCAGTATGAGTCTTGTGCGAGTGTCGACAGTTGGTTGGTATTCGCTGCCGACCGGTAGATCTCTGCATCGACAGGAGATCGATAGGATACTGAAACCTGCGGTCTGCAATATGCCGAGTTTGCGATCACTTCTTCGATGAGAAATCAAACATGTTTGCCGACTTGCCTCTGTCAAGCCGAAAAGCAGACACATTGCCGATCTCATTAATGAAGCGTACTCGACGTACGTGTGTGCCTGCGGAGGCAGAAACTAAGAAGACTGCATTTACAGACACCGCGTTCTGCGCACCTCTCATCAACGTGTTCAATTGGGCCACTGCAGTTTTCTCTTCAGCTCTGCCTGAGCTTGATAACCTTCGATCAAATCTCTATAACGGTTTTCGATCTTGCTCTTCAATCGAAAGGCCTTGACGTGAGAGTAATGGCTCAAAGCAATCCTCTCCAGGACCAAGCGTCCGTCGACACAGAACTGGTCACGATAATGCTCTTCCCAATCTAGACGTTGACCGAAACACGCCTGCTTGATGGACTGAAGAGCTGACACGTGTGCCTTCTTCATGGTCTCTAGGAATTCATAAATGACATTCACTTTCGATTCAATATCCTCATTTGCAGGAACCATCATTTCTGGAGAATCGATAGAGAGCAAATGCGGGTACGCTAAGCAATGATACAAGAACTCGAACTTGGTGATTGTAAAGCCGACGAATTCGTTACCCAGGGGCATGAGAATGATCCGAGGATTGCCAGCAACCAACTCTGCCCAACTCACCATTGCCTCGGAGTCACCGAGTTCTACGTACCGATGATCGACTTGAACGTTATAAAGCCTGAAGATGCTCTCAAGAACTAACTGTTCCGATACGCCGATCTTCTTGAAATCAGAGATTGCGTTGGCAACTCGCAGATTGCGGTTCTGCGCAGCCGCCAGCCATGCGATCACCATGAGGTCAATATCACATGCAAAGGGTTCTGCAAGGGCTCCCTTGCTGTACTGTTCGTATTTGTCGGACACGTCCAGCAGCATTTCGTGCTTCAAATTCGCCACAGAGTATATCCATCGGTACAAATAGCTCTTGAAACTCTGGTCACTGATTTCTACCTTTCCCCGCTCATTCAGTATCACCCTGTTAGCGGCAAGATGGAACATGTAAGAAATGAAGTCATGATTTAACGCCAACATCTGCCTAAAGTTGTTATTCGATATGCTAAATATCTTTTCCTCAACGAAGCGCATTGATATTCTTGGCTTCAGTTGATTAAACACGTCAAGGACCTGCGTTGTCCTCCCTCGCGCGAAGCGTTCCGTTGCATAGAGGTACCTCCTGTTCAGCATGTCATTCACAAATTCCATTGTTGGCGGAGTCATGCGAATCGGCCGAGTCCGTTCTGTTGCATGCGACTCGAGTGAGACGACTTCTATTACGCCTCCACCATGGGCATTCAACTCAAATCTAAGGAGGTTTTTTTCGCGGACGGCCACTACAACATTAAATGATCTTTCGCCTCCGTGGAAAATGTCGATGGCAACGGAGAAGAGAACGGGCTGAAGTTCAGGATCGAGCGGGTCGACGTTATCCAGTACCACAATAAACTGCTTTATCTCCTGCGAACGAATTATGCATTTTATCATGCTAGCGCAAGAGATGTTCGCTGAAATAAAGTTGCTCTCTTCGACAACCGTCTGATACTCGGTAGAGAAGATCTGCCATAGCTTCGTTCTATCCTCGCCAATATGCGGATTATTGAATTTCGCTTTCCATTTCAGAATCAAATTCTGCATGCGAGCTACGTAAAATTCTGACATCAGTGCTTCAAATATATACTTAACCTTGAACGCATCATCTGACAGGAATTGTCTTGCGATTTGCTCCTTGAATAGATCCCGTACCACACGGTGGCGATTACTGCTGTCCGGGGGCATTCCATATGTTCTTTCGATTTCAGAGCGAAAATCAAAGATGAAACACCGAGTTTCGTCCGAAAGAGATCTAATACACTTTCGCAGTAGACTTGTTTTTCCGCGGCCAATCGGCGCAGCAACTACGAGGAAACTGTTCACACCATTGGACAGCTTGGACAGTATTTGCCGCTCGAGATCAGGCGTATTGGCATAAAGCGTGCTGAAGAATATGTCCGCAGCTGGCTTAGTACTCGTGGGATGAACCTGATCAATTTCGAATGAGAGCGATTCCTGCAGGTAATCAAGCAGCAATTCGTATTCACCGAGATCCATTGTCATTCTCCAGTCTTTAGGATGTGTTTTGTGAGTGCTAGAAGTATGGCCGCCAGAGCAGCCACCAAAGAAATGGCAACTTGGTTCATGTATCGCCTGCTAATATCTTTCGTGGCGTTCGCTGCATCGGTTCTGGCGCTGTCGAAACAGAAGGGACAGATCAGACCTAGCTTCCGTCTTCGGGGAATCACCGAAGCCAAAGGATACCAAAACCAGAAAACTTGTGTGCACTTTTGCGTGAAGAATGTGCACTCGGCACACGAGCTCATCCTTTCGCTCTTAACGCTGAATGAGGCAATCCAGCAAAATGCGAAATGCAGTAGAGCGATGCATGAAAGACCAAAGATTGTATAGGTAACGCAATCCACAAGAATCATTAACGCACTCCATTAGTTTGCAACGCGGGAAGAACTATAGGTTGTAACCGGTCAGTGAACTATAGATAGCCGATCTTGAAAGATAGAGCTTTGACCACTGATTCAGAATCAGTGAATCGGCCAAGTTACTGATTCGTGAAGTAGGTGCTGAGATCCTTGTCCGACCAACCGCCGTAGCTCCCGCGGCTGGGCACGCTTGAGAAACTTGGATGTCCGGGGCGGCTTCCAAACCCAGGCATTCCCGGAGCACCAGACGTGCTGGGATGCGAGGGTAGGTGTCCTGAAGCGTTGCCCAAGAAACCTAACGCTCGGTTGCGGGAATCGAAAAGTACACCGTGTTCGAACCAGCCGCAGTGACGTCCGCGTAGACTGTAGACGTTGATTCCACTAATCCATGCGCTAACCCTTCCGTGATTGTCGCGAATGCAGTCACCGTCATGAATCAGCGTGGCCTTACCCGAGCGATTGAATATCCAAACTGCCATTGTTACCTCCTTCGTCGGCTTTGACTGCTCCGCAGCGGCCACTATTGCCACTTCCTCAGCCACTCCAGTACGGCCCACGTGGCTTCCAGATCTTCCCGGTTGTACTGCATAATCTCGCTCATGACCCGGTTCCGAAGAGTGGTATCTTCTGTTTCTACGGCCTTCACGTACTGGGCCATTGACCATTCCCCGCCAAAATCCTCCATCGTCCGCTGGTAGCCGATGTATTGTTCGATGACCTTGAGGCTATAGCTGGGAAGGGGGAAGATTAACGCCTTCTTCACCACACGCAGAAGGTCAAAGCATGAATCCAAGACCCGCTGACCGATGCCGTTTTGGTCTCCGTAGCGGTTCATGTACAAGCGCAACTTGGTGGTCTCGTAGGTTGCCCAGTGCAGGAACTTGATATCACCATAGTCGCTGAAGATCTGCTCCGCCAGTTGGAGAAACCCATTCCAACCATTTTCATCACCCTGCGGCCCAAAGTCCGCCAAAGCGCATTGGTAGCTTCCGGAACGGTCGCCGAACACTTGCAGTCCCCACAGGTAGACCTTCTCCGAATCCTCCAAGTGCGGGGGCATTCCCTCGAGATCGAACATGACCACATCGGGCCCCAGGTTTAGCTCGAGGGGAGCGATCTGAATTACTTGGTTATCCCGTAGGGCGCGGGCCTGTTGCAGAATAATGGCCGCCTTGCTGCCGATTCTCTGCATATGGTCGCCCCAGGGGCGCTGGACCGCCGCCAACGACGTCGCATCGTAATTGGCAAGCAAATCGTGGATGGAAATAGTTCCTTGCGTGTGCAAGGTCTCAGCTGCGGATTGGTCAACCTCTGGTAGGACTGCGATGTCGAGCGCACCTCGGGCAGCCTCCCAGCAGTGGTCGTGATAGGCACAACCGTTGCACTTGGACCAGCCTACGGGGGAATAAGGAGCTGGGGTCTGGAGGGCTGTTTGTCGGATCTGGTGAAGGTCCTGAAGCGCCAAGTGCCCACCGTTCATTGGCACCGTGGCGATGGTGCCGTCCCCGAGAAGCGCCTCCAAAGCCACTGGCGGGAAGCCAAAGGTCGTCTGGAAGAGCCAACCATAAAGGTCCATCTGCCTCAGGATCTCGGGGTGACGCTCTTCATCAGCGTGGCGGGATAGCTTGCAGTCGCGGATCGTGTAGCTACCGTTGTTGGCGATCAGCAGGTCAGGGATCCCGACGATTGTGTCATCGGGAATGCCGGGAAAAGCGGCGCGGAGGACGCCTTGGTAGATGACTGGCTGTCGGCTTTCTACGGCCCGTTTGGTCGCCACAATGCGGTCATCCGGTACCCCTGACCGCAAGTCTACAAATTCAGGAAAAGTCCCGACGTGGGCGGTTTCATGGCGGATTCCTAGATCAGTCAGAACCTCTTCCCATGCCGACGCCTTAGCCGCCGGAGTCTTATTGCGCTGGTGAAAGACACGACCCAGGCACCGGGATGGCCGGTACATCGTCGAAAAATCGCTGGCAGAGAATTGCATGGCAACCTCGTTGCCTGAAAGTTCGCTTAATGAGGTCGGAATTTCCGACACACCTACTTTGTTCGAGCCAGAGGAATCTGTTTCATTGATTGGATAACCATGTCTGGAGACACGCCAGACAATTTCGATGCTCGGGCGACGTTCATGCCTTTGCGCCTTTGCAACAGCTCTCGTGCACGACGAACACGCTCGGCGTTTGAGAATTCATCCGGTGAGAGTAACTTGAATCCACCCAACTTGATACTCCTTCAGTGTTATGAGACTCGGGGGCAGTCTAGTGCCGGTTCCACTTAGGTCTGAGCGGTTGAGTCGCTGTTGAGCGGTTGCGCGTAGAAGGGGTAGAGTCTATTCTCACGAGGAGGAAAGATGTACCCTGGTCTACGATTGCGCACGCTGACGCGGAAAGAAGGTCAGACCTTGTTGCGGATCGTGCGGCGTTCGCCGGACAAGGTGGCCGTCAAACGGGCCTCCTGTGTTCTGGCCGCCGCCAGTGGCATGACGGTGCCGCAGATCAGCAAGAGTCAGTTTGTGCATGCGACCTATGTCCGCAAGATTCTGAACGGTTTCAATGCCGAAGGGTTAGCCTCCATCGGGAACCGCTACGGCATCGGTCGGCCCCGCACTTTCACCGACGCCGTGCGACACGCGATTTATCAGGTGGTGATCACGCCGCCGGCCCGGCTGGGACTGCCTTTCACGGTGTGGTCCCTGCTCAAGCTGCGAGACTATCTGATCACCGAGAAGATCGTGGCAACGATCAGCCTCGAGTGGCTGCGGCGGATCCTGCTCGAAGGCCATGTCAGCTTGCAGCGCACCCAGAGTTGGAAAGAGTCCAAAGACCGGGACTATGCTCAAAAAAAAGACGGCTCGATTACTACTACCGGGAAGCCCAAGCGGGACGCAAGCAGGTGATCTGCTTCGACGAGTTCGGCCCGTTGGAGATCCGTCCTCATCATGGCTCGGACTGGGCCCGACAAAGGCGGAGTCGCCGTCTGCCTGCGACCTACACACGGCCCCATGGCACGATGTACTTCTTCGGCGCTCTGGATGTCGGTCAGGATCATCTGTGGGGCCTGCCCTACGAACATCAGACGCAAGGAGAAGTGCTGGACTTCTTCATGCTGCTGCGGCAGCGCTATCCCGAAGCGCAGCGCCTGTACATCATCCTGGACAACCGCAGCGCCCACTTCACGCCGCCGATTCTGGCCTGGGTGCGACATCACAACATCCGCTTGGTGCGGACCCCCACTGACGCGTCGTTCCTCAACCGGATTGAATGTCAGTTTACCCCACTCAAGAAGTTCGCCCTAAGCGGCGTGTATTACCGGAACCACGCCGCGCAGGTCGCCGGGATCTTCCGCTACCTGCTCTGGCGCAATCAGCAAAAGGTCAAACCCACGGTCCGACACCGAGATGTCCGAGTCAACCTTTGTTGAACCCGCACTAGTTGCCACTCCGAAGCGAATCTTGATCGCGCAGTTCCGTGTCGTTCACTGATGTCCGCTTGGCCTCTTTAGCCATATTCGCAAAAACTCGGGGTATGCTTGAAGGATGCAATCCCATTGATTTCCAAGAAAGCAATATCTGGATTGCTTCGTATCTAATATCCTCTTTCGTTGAATGCCTGCTGATTGACTTGAACTCAGGCAGATGGCACACACGGAGGTACCTGCCAGACCCACAGGGACAGGAAAGATGCCTCCATCTGGACCGCTGATAGACCGCCGCGAGCATCTTCAGGATGCGAGACGGACTTGAAAAGCCCATAAATTCGGAATAGAATTCCAAGATCCCTTTTCCGTGATGCGAGAGCTCACCGTAGGGCATACGACCGTACCGCTGGAAATAGCTGTAGGAATAGAGATATGGAATGACCAGGGCCTCAAAGAAACCGAGCAGTGTGGGATTTGATGCAAACTCCATTCTCACCCTGAGTGGGGCTGCAAGGCACAGGCTTCCGTCAGTGTAACGATGGTGGGACGACGAAATCCTGTCTCCGATCTCAAAGATGCTCGGCGGCTTCTGGGGATAAGATGAGTTCAAATGGACCCTAATCCGATACTCGTCATAAATTCCGGTGCCATCGTAGGTCGCATGGAAGCAAACAGTCCCAGAGAGATCCCCGAGCGCGTTACTTTCGGGCACGGCCGCTTCAAACACAAATCCTGGATACTTGGTATTCAGCTCCTGGATTTGTGAGAGTATCTGCACCTGATGCTCGTTCGCCATCGTCTTATTGACCCCAAGGTCGAGGCGCAGAAGTGCCTATAGCAATTGTCGGAGTTCCCGATGTGACAGACTTGAAGACTTCAGGGACTGCCGATGCAGCAGCAGATTTCGTGAGACGGGCGCCAAAACTCTTCTCGAACTGTTCCATAAGCTGTTGCGGCCTGTCGTAGGACGACAGACTTCGCACAAACTGCTTTGCGTCACCGAGCCAGTCCCAAAAATTCTTCACTAGGACTGGATCGTGTGCCCACTTGTCGGCAAAATTCTCCTGCCAATTCGCTGGGTTCCTTACGGCAGCGCGACCATATTCATTTCTAATGTTATCCTCCAGATGGTTCACAATTGTGTCGAGGGCTGCGAACAGGTCACTTTCGCCTTGATACGCTTGCGCCGCCAGCGTGGTAATGATGATTGAAGTAGGCTTCTTGTCATTATTGCCGAACTTCTCATCCCGGTGCCGCTTAAGTACCTGAATAGCTTTTTGCAGTGGCGTCTTTCGTTCGTAGTAGGGAATGTCCTTCACACTGGCTAACTTTAGGGATTTCCTGATTTCCTCCAGAAGCATCGCCATTTGTCCCTCAAACCACTCTGCATATCCTTTGGGATTGCTGTGCAGCCAATCGGGGATACGGTCGTCAGTGATGAGTATCGAATTGGGCCCGATGACCTTCTCCCCGGGGGCCATTCTTGTTGCTGTATCAGGGATTGCCGGCACAATATCAAGGTGAAATTGCGCCGAATCAGCGTAGTTGAGTCGCCAGCAGCGATGTTTCGGCTCGACGTTGTCCTTGTATGCCTTGTTATCCTTCAGTCGATCACCGACGATCTCCCGGAGCATTTGGCGTGTGAGACCGGTGCCACCCTCCAGATCGCAGACGAGGTCAACGTCAAATTCGTCCTTTTCCGGACGCGGCTTCACTACTGTACCGAGACGCATCGATCCCTGAGGAAACACCTCTGGCGAGAAAGGGTGCAGTGGCGAATCGTCCACGTTCAGCCACTCCCCGACTGACTTGTAGGCTCGTTCGGCATTCTTGAACTGCGTTGGTGTAATGTCGACATCGCGGATAATTTGTTCTAATAGATCCATGCTGGCCAGCAGGAGTTCGCGTGCCATGCTCAGGTCTCCGGGTTTGGTTAAGCTTCTTCACACGTACTGGGCGTGCAGTTCTCGCGGTCTTCATAAGGCCCACTATCAATTGTTGGGCACTGGAGAGTCTACGGTTACCAACGGCACATATTGCGGTGCCATATGCTGGCTGAATTTCTCGGTGTACACAGGTGTGAATAGACGGCTATAAAAAGCAGCTTTCCCTATGAGCTGATCTGCCTTCTGGCTTCCGTCTAGCGTGAACACGCCATCTGGGACTGTGGGATTCAATCTCTCCACGTTTCCTTCGCCGAGTAGTAGCTTTGCATGGTTGTTGGCCGCAATGCTCTGGCTGCGCAAGACAATCTCTGTGGCAGCTTTACTGACCACCCAACGGATGAGCCCGCCGTTGTCCAGATGCTGCGATCTCGCTTTGGTTTCGTCAGTCGTTCCAATGCTCACCACAGCAATCGACTCCAAAGGCACATCGAGGAAACGGTACGCTTCGACTATGCCGGCCATGACCGGGTTATTCGCCCACACGCCTCCGTCAATCAGCCGAACGCCGTCAACACCTTTGAAACATGGGAAGAACGTAGGGGCGGAGGAAGTTGCAGCAGCTACTTGCCACGCAAAGACTTTGTAGTCTCGCCTCAATTTGGGATGGTGGGGTGTGCGAAAAAGATATACTTGGTCCTCACCCATACTGTAAGACGGAATCACTAATCGCTTTGCGCTTTCTCCGAAACGCTTATTTCCGAAGCAACTTCTTAAAGCCGTTATTAGGTTCTGCGGCGAATACTTGCGGTAGGCGAAATGCTGCGCGCGTTTGAGTCCCAACCATTGTGGGAATATTCTCGGTCCATAGGTGAGATAGAATTCGACGATCTCGCGAGGTGACATCCCCATGCCCAGAGCTATTGCAATAATACCACCCGTGGACGTTCCGGTAATCAGGTCAAAATGATCGGTTATCGGAGTGCCGCAATCCTCCTCGATGGCTGCCAACACTGCTGCCGAAAAAAGTCCCTTGATACCTCCCCCATCAAGTGATAGTATCTGAAATCTGCCCGAATTCAACGGTTCAAGTCTCCACTTGTTGTTAAGATTTAGGTTTTCTTCCTGCCGCTCGCAAGATAATTGACCACTGACACCGCATCAGTGCTCGCTCCGCCTGTGACCCGCGAGAACGCTATGCCAACAGCTTGAGCAGACGCACCGCAGCCACACCGAGGGTCTCCGCATTCTCCATAATCCGACTCACCTTCTCGTTCTCTTCCGTGGCGGAATCCACTAAATCAAGCAGTTCCAGCAAGTGCTGCCGGTCTGCCGGTTCGGGAAAGAAGCGCTGAATATCCTCATCTCGGAGCCGCGTCAGGTTGGCGATCCGGGTTGCGAACTTCTCATCCGTTGCTTGCGCAGCCTCGCGGGCTGCATCTGCGAAACGTCCCATCGTTATGGCTCCTGGTGATTGAGGGAATCCAGCAGAGCGTGAATCTCCCCAGCCTTGCTCGCAGCGTCCTCGATATTCCCCTTGAAGCGCACAACTTCGGTTAGTGTCCGGTCGATCCGGTCCAAGGGGATAATCTGTTCGGGCCGTAAGTGCAGGGCCTTCAGCAGCTCCTCGCGAGTGTGACCAATCTTGGCCGCGGACCGCAGATGAGCCGTTAACGACGCGTTGACCATCAGGATGTCGTCATAATGGGCCGCCACGGCAGAGTCCAGCATGCGCTCCGTATCGTCAAGGACTCGAAGCAAAGCCACACGGCGCTGGGCGATAGCTGCGGCAGCATCCTCGGTGTATTCGGTCAACAGCTGGCCTTTCAGCGCATCGGACGGGGCAGAGCTCACCTGCCGGATGATATTCGTTTTGACGAGCAACGCCGCCATGAACTCCGGCACCCAATTCGAATCCACGAACATGCACACTTGTTGCCGGCGCTCATCCATGTAGGCATGAATAAGGGCTTGATGGGACGCCTTGGCCGACACGATCATATGCCCCATCTCTTCGCTGAGGGTCACGGAGGCCTGGGGAATGTGGGCGCAGCCTGTAAGGCTACCTAACCAAGCAAGCAAAGCGATAAACGCGATAACATGAACACGCATGGGATTAGCCCGTAGGTTGAAGCGTGTCGTCTAACTGTTCGGTAAGACCACAACGAACCCGTTCACCGCAGCCGAAACGGGCTGTCGAGGACATTCGACACAGCTACATAGACAAGGAGAGAGCATATTAGAGTATATATTAAGACAGATCAATGAATTTTGCTGTGTCTGTGAGGATCGTTATGTATAATATTCTTGCTGCTTACCAGATTGGAAGACAATTCTGGGGAGGTATGGCAATCAAAAAGGCCCTCATCGAACGATGAAGGCTTTTGATAAACAATCGGTTAACAGAGGCAAGAAAATCGCCCTGCAAAAGCCTGCCGCAGAACGGGCAAGATATTTCCGAGCATCACCTCGAGCTAACTATAATTAAAGGTTACGCTTAATGTCCAGCTGACGGTAACCTGCCCCGAGCACGCGATTGCTGAAGATCGGCCTGACCACTGACTTCAGATCAGTGGTCACTTTCTCAGGCTTCTCGGCTCATCTGCTCAGGACAGACCGCTCAAAGGCTATCGCAAGATGGTGTGGTTACTCACCGTATGACTAAACGCTAGCGATTTCCCACATGATCTTATGCCCTATTCCTGGCATAAGATGTTACCAAAGAACAGCCCTGCATTGTGCGGGGCTTCTTCATTAACCCTTAGCTAAGGAGACGTGCATGAAGTGCAAGGTGTTGTGTTTAGGACGTGCCGCCAAGGAGATCGAAATCGGTGAAGGCACCACCGTGGAGCAGGCCATTCAGCAGGCTGGCTTCCCGAAGGATTCGAGCTACACGCGGCACGTGAACGGCAGCCCGGCGTTCGATTCGGACGTGCTGCAGGAGGGCAGTGTGCTGACGCTCGTTCCGCAGGTGAAAGGTGGAATCTAAGGAGGACTGTTGGCTGCATGTTCCTGAGCAGCTATCAGATATGAGAGGGCTGTGGTGCCTTACGTGCCATGGCCCTCTCTTTCTCCGCAGAGAAAACAAGCTATGATTCAACAGATTCAGGATCTCACACGCTTCTACGCGCAGAAGTACCACGTGCCCATCACTGACTTGACCGACTCGTGGCAGGTGGAATCTTGGGACAGAGAAGGGCTGGCCGTGGTGCTCCCCAGCAACAGCACCGTAACGAAGACCATAGCAGATATGTCGGTACTTCATGAGCCGACATTCGCCAAATTTCTGCCGGGTGATCTCATCACCTGTGACGACGCGCCCGTAGCGCGAATCGGGAAGCAGTGGTTGGTGTTGTTGATTTGGCCTAAGAATGCGCCGGCACTTTCGTTTGTGCGGAAGCTGATAGATCAGCACCTGCCAAAGATCTGCAGAGCCTATCGTCATCAGCAGAAGGATCTACTTGTCGAGAGCATTGCAGGTTGTGTCAGCGATCGTAAACGCGAGCTTCAGTCTTCCATCAGAGAAGATAGCTATGAACTTGAGAGGCTATCCCTTCAGGTGATGCAGCTCTCCCGTAAGTTGGAAACGGATCGCCAATTGCTGGAGATGTTCAAGCACGATCCAGAGTGGATTCGCAATCGCGCTAATCACACGTTCGCAGATCTGATGAAGCTCGTGCCGGGCACGTATGAGTGCTTCAGGTTCGAGGATGAGTCGGTGACCGGCACTACGTACGAGATCAACATCTCGTATGACGGCTATGACTACAGATTCGATCCTTACGAAGTCGAGGTCAACCTACGCACTGGAAAGGTTAGAATCACTGGTGGGACTTCGGTTAACGGATACATCTCGCCTCACGTTACGGACGATAATAACATCTGTTGGGGCAATATCGGAGCCTTAGTCAGCAGACTTGCCGGAGAACTAGACCTCTTCGGGCTGTTCCAGTTGGTGCGTACCTTCCTGGGGAGCTACAATGATTCAGACCCGTTCCAAAAAATCGTTCGTTGGGATCCTGATTACGAGGAGCCCGAAGAGGACGAACAACAGTATTGTTCGTGGCATGATGATTATGGGCATTCGATAAGTGAATGCCCGGATTGTTGGTGGTGTGATTGGTGCAACGAGTACTGTGATCACGATGAGGAAGACTGCCCGAACCGTCCCAAAGAAGAAAGCGAGGAGGTTGCTGATGCAGCTGTCGCGTAATAGCAGGCGTGATCCAGTGCAATTGGGCATCCGCATACAGATTGACGCTGTGGCTATGCAGAAGCTGTGGACGTGGACTGAGGTAGCTCGTGGTGAAGTCTCGGCCCTCGGTCTTGTGGAAGAAATCCGCAACGTGGATAGTGGCGCAATCACAGCCTTGCTTGTCACTGACCTGTTTCTCGTGAAGCAGAAGTGTTCGATGGACGAGACCACAATGGATGCTCAAGCGGTTGCGCAGTTGATGACAGATCTGGAAGCAAAGGGAATTGATTCTCGACGGCTTCGCCTGTGGGCACACTCCCATGCAGGGATGTCCGTCTTCTGGTCTGCCACAGATGATCAGTGCGTGGAGAACCTGGCGAACGGCGAGTGGCTTCTGTCGCTTGTGGTCAACAAGAAGCATGATGCGCAAATGCGTCTTGACGAATTCAGTCCTTGTCATCTGTATTTGACCGATGTCGTTTTCGAGATTGCCTATCCGCTGATAGACGGTCTGGCGGAGCAATGTCTGACTGAGTTCAAGGCCAAGGTGTCTGAGGATTTGTTCAGCATGAACGGACACCGAACTCTGTCTCGTGATACACGTGATCACGTGCAAGATCTGCGTGCAGCTCATGACCGTGGCGCTCTTACGCTAGACGAATTGCAAGAAGAAATGGATTGGTTTTATCCGGAGGACCTTGACCGTGAAGAAAGGCCCTTCTGATGGACAACGATCTCCGCTTCCTCCGCCAGCAGGACGCCATCAACATGAGCCGCCTTGCAAGTCTCGGCATCACCCTCATCGGTGCAGGTGCCATAGGCAGCACCACGGCTGTATTCCTCGGCAAGATGGGTGCTTGCGGTATACAAGTGTGGGATGCCGATACTGTAGAGCCTCACAACTGGTCGAACCAGCTCTACCGGGATGAAGACATTGGCAAGCAGAAGGTCACTGCTCTGACCGAGGTGATGGAACATTTCGGCGGCCACACTCCCAATGCGATAGCCCAGCGATACGTCGATCAGGAGCTTAGCGAGGTGGTCATCAGCGCCGTGGACTCCATGTCGAGCCGTAGCGCCATCTGGCGTTCGGTGCGGGAAAAGGCGGAAGTGAAGCTCTGTCTCGACGCGCGCATGGGTCTGGAAACGCTCATCGTGTGGGCTGTGCGGCCGCAAGTGCGGGAAGACAGAGTGGCATATTCGCAGTCCATTGTCGCGGATGATGCGGCACTTCAAGAACCTTGTACAGCTCGAACCGTGTGCTACACGCCGTTAATGGCTGCCGCAGTACTCTGCAACTTGGTCAAGCGCTATGTCAACGACGAACAGATTCCCCAGCGTGTTGTGCTGGACCTGGCGACACTTACCTTGATGACGTAGCACCCATGCCAACCTTCGAAATCGAGACCATCGAACGATGGGAATACGGCGTCCGGTATCGTGTGGATGCCGCCACCATCGAAGACGCGGCGCGGAAGATCCTTGCGGGCGATGTGGAATACACCTCCGCGGAATTGCGTGAGCGTTCGCCGCGACAGGAGGTTCACCGCCTTCTTCGTGTGACGGATGAGGACACCGGCAAGGTGATCGAAAGCGAACGGCGACTCAAGCGGCTGCTGCGGCAGAGACTATGATGACTGATGACGAGACGAAACTGGCGGATGTGCTGCTGGATTCCCTGATCGGAAGCCGGCAGAACGTTGCCGGAAAGGAGGCCGACCGCCTGCGCTTTGCCTGCATCCAGGCACTGTCGGATGCGCTGTCGGCGGACGCAGACGAGATTATTGTGCTGGTGGATCAGCGAATACAACAACACAAGGAGACCTTATGAGCGGGATCAAGAAAGGCTGCAAGATTGTGGATGCCGTCTGCGCGGCGGCAGACCGCATCTGCAAGGACGATAAGCCGTCGGACCAGGGCGAAAAGGATAAGTAGCGCCCTGACCGTCCGACAGAGCAAAGCCCTCCACGTGGGGGCTTTGTTTTAGCATGCAGCGCGGGAAGCTCATGAGATATCAGTAGGTTAGACCGCGTGCCGATTGACGTACACTTTTGTTCGTCTGACCCATGCACTCCCTTGACTTACCGTGTGTTTTTGTGTAAATTAGGCTATCCTGGCAGATAGTCTAATTCGATTTTGGACGCAATACGTTGATTAAGCTGGTGGCCTGTGCCCTCTCGGGTTCAGGCCTCTGGTGCTTGCGTGTTGCGTCCGACTATCTGCCAGGAACAGATATCGGCTACCAGCTGCAGTGCCAGGGGCTGTTTTTATGCCTCTGCTGCGCGCTCGATTCTGGCATAAGGGCATGGCATGAAAACATCCAACTTTAGGAGTCCATATGAAATGCTTAAAGACGTTTGTAGTTCTGTGTGCCCTGATGCTTATCAGCCGGGATTCGGCCAACGCGACAGATGTCTGCGGTATCGCCGCGGGTTTGTGGGACATCGCCGGGTCCCCTTACAACGTAACCTGTGACGTGACGGTGCCTACCGGTCAAACGCTGACCATCCAGCCCGGAGTTAACGTGTTGTTCGCCGGCCATTACAAGTTCATCGTGAACGGTAATCTGCAGGCCATGGGAACAGAACAGGATTCGATCATGTTCACGCGCGCCTTTCCTACAGAGGAAAGCAAGTGGTGGGGGATAAGGTTCTTGAATGCGGGAGACACGTCCCGTCTGGCTTATTGTCGCATAGAATGGGGACATGCGGAAGGCGGTAGCAATCCCTTCTACGACTATTACGGTGGAGGGATTGACTGCGAGAACTCACCGCTTGTCGTCACACACTCTCTGCTCACGCACAACGCGTCCCGCTATGACGGCGGCGCGATCAACATCAAAGACTGCTCGCCCCTGATCCTGAATACGACCATCGCAGACAATGTTGCGCTCGACGACGGGGCGGGAGGCGGCATATCCGTTTGGCCCAATTCATCCCCGCGTTTTGAACGGTGCGTGATCAGCAGTAACAGTGCCGATAATGGCGGAGGCGTCTACTGCCGATCCTCGGCGCCGCTGTTTGTCAACTGTGACTTCATCGGGAACACGGCATCAGGTCCCGTGCACTCAAAGGGAGGTGCTTTGGCGGTAGTCCTGGGCGGACAGCCAACGCTACGAAACTGTATTGTGTGGGGAAATCAAGCAACTACTGACTCGGCCATCTGGATCCAGGACGGCTCCGTAGCGTGCAGCTATTCCGACGTTCCGGACGGGTATCCAGGCGCTGGCAATATCAGCACTGATCCCGCGATAACCGACCTTGCGAACCGTGATTTCCATCTACTAGCCACATCGCCGTGCATTGATGCAGGGGATCCCGACTCACCGCGCGACCCGGACTCAACTCGAGCCGATATCGGGGCATATCCATTCACCCATTGTGGACTGATGGTCAACCCGTTCTCTCTGGAGTTTGGGTTGCTGGACTTGGGCAATGATTCGACGCTGTCGCTATCCCTATTCAACCCGACCTCGCAGGCCATTCCCCTAAGCATGGTTCGGCAAATTTCGCCGGTATTCACGGTAGATACCAACGGGCTGGGGGGTCAAATCGCACCCTTCTCCGATTATGACTGTCGGGTACGCTTCCTGCCTGCATCTTCCGGAGCCTTCGCTGATACGCTGGAACTATCGGTAGTCCAGCCGTGCGACAGCACGTATCGAATTCCGCTTCAGGGACAGGCGCAGGTGATCTTGCCCCCCGTGGACAGTCTCGTAGCGCAGAAAGGCCCGCTTAACGGCATTCGGTTAGATTGGGCACCTGTGACGCATTCCATCACAGGACGTCCTGTGGAAGACGTTGTCTATGTGGTGTACGGTTCCGTGAGCCCCTCGGGGCCATTTACACCTTTTGGCTACGCCACCACAAACACGTTCACCCATCCCTACATTCTAAACACCCAACCAACCTACTTCTACCGCGTCACAGCGGATGTACCCGCTCGATCTGACGGAGCGCTTGAGCGGTAACTCCGCTCGTAATGGACCACTTGAAGGAGCCGGTGTCTATCGCCGGCTTCTTCTTTAAGGCATAAGAGGTAAACAGGAGGTGGCATGATTGATCCGTTTGCCCAGAGGTTGCTGGATTTTCTCGATGAGTTGGGGGTGCGCCATTCTGAACTGCGGTATCGTGGCGGCACCGACAACAAGATCTTCGACCTGCACCAGAGTGTGGAGATTGACGGGGAGTTATTCTACTGGGAGCTCTCCGGCTATTTGCCCGCGAAGCTTCTAGCGGTCTGGACCTATCCGCTGCTACAGGTACCGGAAGACAAGCTGGCCGTGATGGCGGAGTATGTAGCGCGGGCGAACTTCGCGTGTTGGCACGGGTACTTGGAGATGGAGTACACTCCCGGTGGCCGGGTAGGATTCAGCACCAGCATTTGTTGTGATGGCATCGAGCCTGGCTTTGCGGCGCTAAGGCACTGGCTGCATACCAGTTTCTGGCGCACATGGGAACACGCCCCGTTCATCCGACGCGTTATTGCGGGTGAGCTTACGCCTGCAGAGGCCATCGAAGCTTCGACGGAGGCCGCACGGACTACCCATTGATCTCACCCGAGAAACCAGGAGAATTCGAGGGCCTTTCGCTGGAAGTGATCATGCTGATTCGCCGACGCCGCCAGGAGAAAGTTGAGCTGCGGCGGATCGAGAGAGAACGTGCTATGGCCGCGGGCGTTGCCCCGCAAGCGGTGCTGGATCGCATGGATGCGGGTATCGCAGCTCTGGATGTCGGCCGTACTATTCTGCTGGACCGCATAGCCAAGCTGATTCCGGATTATGATGCTGCGCTGGCGTGGGCCTGCGGTCACGCGGCATTCGATCCTGCAGTGGGAACGACGCGGTACTATAAGCAGCATGGAGGCTACTTCACCTTCGGAATGCCAGGGAGGTCAGTGATCGCCGTATGGGTTCAAGATGGGGAGGTAGTTCGTGCCAACACTTTGGCCCGATGATGTGCGCGTAGTCAACAATCGCGACTCGCTCGATGCGGTTCCAGTCATTCCGTTTCACGTGCCGCTGGGGCACCCGCTAAAAGAGCACATGTTTTGGTGCGCCTTGTTGCTTGACTCTCTGGCTAATGGCGGCGAAGATATGGACGTGCTGGGGGCGATGTTGGGCGTGGCTGGAGAGGGATAAAATAAGAAGCCCCAGCGGTGAAACCAAGGCTTCTGGGAGGGAAGAAGGCGCGCTTGTGCGGGCTTTCTTCTTTATCTTATGATGCGGTTGATTTCGCTAATAACTTCGCTTTCGCGCGGTGAATGTTCGGGGATCCAACCTTGATTGTGTGACTTGTGGAAAAATCCAAAAAAAATTCTGACAGCCGTTTCGAGACCGGGTTGGGAAGAGAGCCTATGGGCTGAGGTTGGGAGATCCTGACGGGTTCAGTTTCAGCGCTGGACCTTCAACAAAGCATGCTTTCCTATGATTTAAGGGCATGGATCCCACCCATCCCGAAAAGAGAGAATCCCAATCTTCATCAGACTGGGATTCTTTTTATGCGCCCGATTCCATGGGTGATCCGAGCGGGTCTTTGACATCGCCGTAGAGGGCAAAGTCATCAAGCCACATCGCCGTATACGCGGTGCCTTGTGGTGTGCGCAGATCGTTCTGCACGTGGTCCGTATCCGGCCGGATGGCTTTCAGTAAATAGTTCATGGGCGGCGGGGTGGTATCGGCTGCGTAGAGTGGCTGAACTGCTTGTCTGTAGCCCCGCAGAGCCAGCTTCTAACTACTGACCACAATTGGGTGCTCGTAGCCAAGCCGCGCTACTACGGTCCAAGCAGGGCCCTTTACGTCAAAGTGGTGAAGTTAGCATTTCCCCAAGGTGGGAAAATGGAAATTTGGAGATATGGACTAGACAAAGTCATAAAAGGGGAATTTCCGCATTTGCACTCTTCAGAGTGAGACAAGACAACTCTAGACAAATTTAGGGGTCGGTTTGGCTACTTTTGTCTAGTCTCCCACAACGTTAAGATGTTATTATCTTTATTCTTAATGTCTCAAATGATCCAACAAGACAAAATAGACAGAATTTGGAACTCGGCTACAGAGTAGAGTCCGATTATATGCTCGGATAGGACATAGTACATCTGGGAAGACTAGCCAGATGTGTCTTGTCTGTCTTTTTGTCTAGTGCAGCTCTGGAGCAACTCTTAACGTGCTGTGATTACTCTGTCTGAGTCGGAAGCCGGGCGGGCACGACTAGACAAAATCCTTCGGATCAGGCATCATGCGCCGCTTTCCATCGGCGATCCGATCGGGTTTTTCACGTCACCCCAGTGGCTCCAATGGTCAAGCCACATGCCGGTGAAATGCGGAGCCTGTGGCTTTCGTTCTTCTTCGGGATGGTAGTCAACGTCCGGTTTGACAGGCGGGTCCGGTGTTGGATGCCATTGTGTTTTTCGAACGCCGAATACATCGGCAAGCGTCAGTCGCTTGGGTTTTCGCGCGCCCAGCTTAATAAGCTGCTGCGCTAGTGGTTGTAGTGGAAGGTTCATGGGTGTTTTTCTTTCTGTGGTTTGGTGCCTTTTGGACATGGGGTGACGTTACAGCCGCCTCCCAAAATGCGGCTTCGACGTAGTAGTGATTAGCCGGAATACGCAGGGATCCAAATGGCAATCCCTGCACGATCCCGGCAAGCGTAAGTATTGTAATTGTAATAAATTAAATGTGAAATGCAGGGATTGCAGGGATTGTTTTGGGAAAGGTGTGTCTATATGGGAAGAAGGAAAAGCGGCTGTTTTCTCTCTTCTCTATATATACATCTTTTTCAATTCGATCCCTTCAATCCCTGCAAATATTAGTTAAGTAAAATATTTTATTATAGTTATGTATGCAGGGATTGGTGCAGGGATTATGCAGGGATCGGAATTCAATCCCTGCACTTCCAGCACAACAACACTACTTTTCGCAGGGCTCCAGCACGTCTGCTGGATATGTCTTCTTCGGCGCGTTCGACTCGCCGCCACCGGTTGACGCCGGCTTCTGTTCCGGTGCCGGGAATTCGAAAGTGTAGACCGAAACATCTTCCCGGTTCTTGCGCGATGTGAACGTAATCCCTCGATCTTTCAAGATGCCTTCCGCATCCTTCAACCGTCGCACAAACTGCTGCGCATTCTTATACGGCGCCGTCTGGCCCTTTTCACGGGCAATCTGACCAAAGGACAACAAGAAATCAGCGCCAATTCCGGACATAGTATAGTGGCCGTCCTCGCGTTTCTTACAGTCTACATTGTAAGGCCAGTCCTGGCCAAGCACATCATCCGAATCCGTGACCTTCATCCGCTTCGCCTTCTTGTGAAGCGCTTCCAGATACATGACAATTGGACTCGACTCGCGAGCGGTTTCACCGCCGCTTTCATCTTGGTCCTGAATCCAAGTCACCAGCAAATCATCTACACGCAGTTGCGGCTCGATGATTGGCAGAAGTTCTTCAGCGACCAAAGTCATCAATGCCAGATAGCTGTTCACCCTGTCCTTGTCATGATCCTTGGGAAAGCGAGCCCGAATCCAGTCAACGCGCGCTTCCATCTCGCCCAGTGACATACGGCATAACACTCGTGACACAATCCGCATATGAGCTGTGAACATTTCCGAGCGCTTGGCCTTGATTAACTCATACATGCGGTCCGACCAACCTGGGGAACTGTACTCATAATGGTCCACGGGGATCGTCAGCGTTCGGTTGATCTGCTCGGGCAGATTCAGGTTTTCGATGCCGGTCGTGCAAGCCAGACAATGCGTTCGTTCCTCGATCACCCCGTGGGCGGTGGTCATGTCGCGCTTCTCGCGTTGCCCGCCGCTTACTATGGTCAGCAGCAAATCGGAGATCTCTTGGGTGATGTTCTTCGTTTCCAGATTGTCGTACATGAAGAGCGGATTCACGGAAGCGTTTGAAAAGATCGATGCCGTAGTCGCTGATGTCGTGTACTGCTGGTCTCCGTAGATGAAGTAGCCTATAAGGTCCATCGCTCGGGTTTTTCCCCGTTTGGTGCGGCCTTCGAACCGCAAGTGAGGGCAGGATTTCACATAATCCATGAAGGGATAGCAAATTGCCCAACAAGCTGCCATCAGCTGGTTGGAGCGTGAGGACGCCATGTTCTGTAGTATGAGCCGGTTGAAGTCCTGCCACGCAGCCTTGTAGCCGGCATCGTCCATCGGAATCAGATCTGCGGGTTTCATTTTGGTGGGTGCGGTCAGGATGACTTCGTGGTCATTGTTACCGTTCGGAACCAGACGAACTCCGGTGCAGTCCACCTGCACCAACTGGTCATCATGGCGGTTCGGGTGCAAGTAGAGAACATGATTAGAGGTATCGGAATGCAGCCACGTGAAGAACTCCACGACCTTGGCTTTCAGATCCACCTCGGCACAAATCGCTGCGAGCATCTTCTGCGAGTCAATACCCTTGTCGGTAATACGGGCCACCTCCCACAGCAAGGAGCGATAGGGCTGGTTGGGGCCAATCTCGTAGGCTTTGTCCTTCCAGACGAGATAACCGATATGGTCCCTGTCGCGATAGCACTTTCCGCCGTTCTCGGTGAACCAGCGGAAGATCACTTCGCCTAAATCCTCGGGCGTCGCTCCGAGCACCCGCAAGCGCGGCAGCAACTCTCTGAGATCACGACCGACCAGGCATGACACCTTCAGTGATTCGCGCGCCATGCGTCGCAGGTCGGTGCCGGGGATTCCACCGCGCTTCTCCAGATCGGCCAAGAGCCGATCCTGCTTCCCGGCCGAGAGTACAGGAAATTCCTCCCGGAAGCAGTCTGCCGTCAGTTCTTCCTGCTCGTTGCCCTTGGCGGCAAGGATCCTACCAAGTAAGGCGTCAAGATCCACACAAGTACGCCAGCCGGCGGGCGCTTTCGGTGACCCTGCGGGTAGCTCGAATTCCAGACCTTGTTCACGGAACTTCTCATACGTCTGCGGTCCATGGAAAGCCAGCACTTCATCAAGAATGCGGTCGATCTCCCGCTGGCTGAAGTTCGCCGTGTCCTTGCGGCTAAGCTCAACAAAGCGTTCCCACCCGCCTTTGAAGACGACATAGTTGCTTGCAATCCCAAGCCAGTGATCATAACGCCAGCCAATGGGGCTCTCGACCCATTTCTTGATGATGGGGCAATTCGCTTCCATCTTCTCCAGCCCTGGCTGGTTCTGTTCGATACCGGTACCCTGCTTTGACGACGACGCTGGTGCAGTCGTGTGTGCCTGCAACGGCAGCATCCTGTCGGCAAATTGCTTGGCGTTAGCAGCGTCCCAAGCGTTAAGCGCTGCGCGCTGATCCGCGTACACGGCACCGGTTTCATCGATGAACACGGTTCGGCTAGTTGGCACACCACCTCCCCGACGGCCTTCGCGGGACTTATTGTAAATGGTATCTTCAGCGCCTCCAAAGAGGGGCAGCCACACGAAGTGTCCGATGCCGTTATCCCCCTTGGGAAAGATCTCATTCTGGAAGGGGCCGAATAGCTTCCGGCCTAAATCGCGCAAACTATCGCGGATGAGCCGGGCCGATAATGGTTCATCAAGGCGGATATGCAGGTGGTAGCATCTTCCGTTCAGGTTCTTGCTACGCTCGAGAAGACTGGGAATGCCCAAAGCTTTGAGCTCTTGCTGGTAACGGAACGCGTTCGCCAGACAAATGTCTTCCCAGGCGGTATCACCATCGTGATCTTCAAATTCTACGACGGCCCACTGGGCGGTTCCGTCAGGCAGAAGATCGTAGAGTCCTAGCCGGAGCTCTCCGGAGAGGTGTTTTTGTAATCTCTTTACTACGTCCGCCCGGCCGGATACTGGCGTCGACATGGTAGTGGCCTGTCCGACGCAATCGTCACGGCTGACAAATTTCTCTAAGATTTCTTCGGTAAGGTCATCATGACTATGATCAGCGTGGCAACCGTTCATGGACGGCATGCCTGTGGTCAGCAGGGTCTTTGCCTGCGCTTCTTCATTACATAGTAAATTCTCGTCTATGAAGTTCATATTCTCTATCTCCATATGCTTGTCTCCTCAGGTTGAAAATAAGTGTTTTGATGTGTTTGAGGCTGCTCATAAAATCAGCCACGTTTACTGTCGCGCTGCCGCTGTAGAAGTCTCGTACGAGCTTGTTAGCAAGCTCTGTGTCGCGCCATTCGATCCATACTTGACCCCGCGGGTCAATCTCATGTCCTACCATCTCACAGTGGTTGGATGCCAGAAGGCAGTTAATCCCGTAATCCTTAGTCTTCATTTGTGTCTCCTTGTGTTTGAGAAAGTCGTTCGCTTTCGAAGTATTCCATGATGCGAATGCGATCGCGAAACGACAGGTAATTTCGTATTCCTCCAGCCCCTTCTTCGGAACAGGGAATGCATTGCATCGACTGCTTCGCGAAAAAGTGTATGTTCTGCGCCACCTCTCGTGCATAACGTCTTTGATCTTCTTGCAGGCATGATTTCAGAACCAGCAGAAGTTCTGACGTGCGTGAGAGATCAATTAATTGTCCGCGGAGAAGCATTACGTCGCATGCACCGTATGCGTAAAATTGTGCCCCTGCTTGCTGAAGTCTCTGCAGTAATTCTCGGGCTCTGTCCACAATGTAGTCCCACTTCACTTGCTCGCTCCACGTGGACGGTTTTGTCGGTTGTTCCATTTCTAATCTCCATATCGTTTGTTGGAACATGCCGGCCATAAAAAAGCCGGCAGTCAATGCGACTCCGGCCTGGAAATTCTGAATGTAAGGGATCATCTACATACGTGTCATTTCATAGGCGAAGAAGTCGCGGGTAATACGCGCGATTCGGTCGTTTGAGAAAACGAGAATATCCGAATGCGCTCGCTCTTCGGTCTGTCGTAGGTAGTCGATCGTCTATGGGTTTGCTAGTCGTCAGGGCAGATAGGTCCCTTTCGTGTTTGGCTAGGTAGTCTTGGGGGGACGGGCGGCCTGACTATTCAAATATAATCAAGTGCCATAAATTGTCAAGAACACCACCCATATTACAATATAATCAAAACCAGAGGCGATTGCAAGTCGCTTGACTTTTCGCGGACTTTTTCGTAGAATCCAACCCCTACCAAACCGCCCATTTCCCCTCCGGGCGCAGAGTCTCCACTATTCCCAAAAACGACAATATCTCCGACCGCGCAAAGGCGGTTCTTTGCCGTTTCCGGAATAAGCTAATAAAGGAGGCTTTCCATGTTCCATTTCTCTCCCAAGATCGTGAATTCCCGCGATTCCCTTGACCAAACACCGGTGATCACCGCCGAAATCCCCGAGGGCCATCCGCTTCACGCCGTTGCGACCGAACTAGCGCGCGATCTGTTTCTGGCCAGCCTTGACTGGGATTGGCCGGAGCCAGCCGGCGATTGCTTCAAGAAGCGAATCCCCGGCAGTGCCTGGGAATGAATCGAGCCAGCGATTGCGCTGGCTTTTCTCGCTTATGGCTTCCTTCTCTCCTGATTGACTTTCTTATGTTTCCCGAAAGCCTAACTGGGGCATTTTCCGTCGGCCAGGCCGGATGACGAGCGAATCGGACCCAGTTTGGCAGAGTGTCAAGGTTAACTTTCGAATAAACAATGTCGGTGCTTGCAAGTGGTATAATGCGCGCCGGGACTTCCGTCGATTGGCCGAGAGACCGGCCTTCATGCGTATCATGTCTTCAGCCTGGAAGGCATGGGCCAGCGAAAGAGACGGCGGTGGGTCAAACGCCGCAGTGCGGAACAGGAGATCATTGCGAATGTCAAGAACAAATTGCATCCCGAGGTCACACGACGCCATGATGCCCACGACGGCGAAAAGTCTATTTTCAGAATTGCCGGTAACACTTGACTCTGTGATCCTAAACAACTTAATTATGGAGCCAGGCTGGGTAACATAGACGAACTGGATACCCAGTGCAACCACATCTCGATGTTGAAGAACACGTGTGCCGCCGACCGGCCTTGAATAAACTTCAACACGATAGGCACAGTCATCGATTTGACTGAGGATTTTTCGGAAGCACAGACGACCACACATGGGCGAACTAAGTGGACGCAGAGGAAATGCACAAGAGTCTCCTGCATTCGTTAGTGGACGCTCTGACAGTGCAATGGTCAGACAACGGGAAAATTTCTGCTGATGCGGCGCGCAGCATGCCCTTCCATAAAATGATCTAGAGATACCTATGGTCCGCTACGACCTAAGTGAACCTGATTACAATCTTACATCAGTCATCAACAGCATTGTTGCTGGACCGCGCGCGCAACGCGGTGCTTTGGCAGTTTCTGGTGGCGCAGAACCCAAGAAGGATGCGTACTTGGAAGATTTCTGGCCATGTCCATCTGACCTGCTTACGCAAGCACTCGAAGTACGCAGTTTGCTCCGGGAGTGCGAGCCGCTGCTCACGAAAAGGAGAATGGTGACAGCGCTGACTCGCGAGCTTCACAAGTTACCCGATCCTTGGGTCGAAGACCCACCTCTTCTCTATCAGATGGCGCTCAGGTTATTCCAGTGGCAGAAACGTGACTTGGAGTTGTCGTTTCTGGAACGAGCAACGGTAGCGCAAATTCACGTGTCTGTGCATGCGTTATGGCAATCCTGTTTGGTGGCAACCCAGATGAGATTGCGGGCGTGCATCGCGGAGATCAGGGACCTTGTCAGCCACGGAGGATTCGCAACAGCAAATCGGCTCTTCATGGATATACGTCGCAATCTGCTAGAAGGACACCTTGCATTTCGAGTCGGCCGCGACGAACAATTCGTCGAATTGCTGCACCAAGTTGCAGAGCTGAGGTCTGAGGCTCAATATCTGTTCCGCCCGAGAACTCTCAACCTCGCCGATAGTTACAGTGCGGCGATTGAGCATGCGGACACAAGAAGGCTGACCGAACTTGGTAGCGCGGTTGTTCCATTGCCGGTAGAGATGGGGATCGGCTCTGAATATCGTGAAGCCACATCTCCAGTAAGCGTGAGTCCCTTTCGCCGCGTGTGGAATATTCGCCGGAACCTGCCGAGGGCAACGCGACTGATTCACGAGAACGAGCGGCTGAAATGGAACACTCACGATCAATGCACCGATGAATTTGTTAACGCAGTCAAACTCAACGAGGTGTTGGAACGTGCGGATGTGAGCGATCTCAGCATGTTATGGGAGATGCTTCCTGTGCTAATGCCAGGAAACGACTTGGGTGAGATCGACCCTCTGCAGGAAGACGCGGAATCGTTGCGGCGCCTCCGCGTTCTTTGCATGGATTCCCGAAATCCCTTCATGGCCAAAGCGGCGATCGATCTCATGTTGCCCGTGTATTTTGCATTCTTCTCACGGGGTGTGCCTGCACCGGTAGTTCATCGGGCGGCTCGCATCCTTTTACCGGTAATCGCTAAGCTGGACAGTTTCGGAGCTGAGTCCTGTCAGCACTTAGCGCGCGCGGCAGCGTTGATCGCGCCTGACTGTCATCTGAGTTTTGGCGAGGCCTGTCAGATATTCATTCAAATGCAGGATAGCCCAAAAGCTCCTCGCACGTACCCGGAATTAGGGACATGGATGCGTAATCAGTACGGCTTGAATTTCAGGTTCAAGGACGAAGCGCTCTTCAGCCAGCCAATGTACGGCGCGGCATATGCTGTCGCCAACATGATGAGAGCCTCGTTAGGTACGGATTTCGTCCAGCACCAGTACTCTCGTTTCGGGCTCCTTGTACCGGATATATCGTTGGAGCCTGATCGCCTGCAGAAATATCGCAACTGGTGGGACATTGCACAGCGTCCACGTGTTCCTGCATTCGAGGAATGCGAATGGTGCATTCCCTTGTTTGGCTTGGAGTGGAACGACGATTTCAAGTCTGATTATGAGAAACTGCTGGATTGGCGGAACGAGCGGAACACGCACACAATTCGGGATCGAGTAATCCGGCCGAAAGCGCGTGAAATCCTTGATGAGATTGCGGATCAGGGCTCACTCGGTAAGACACTGGCCGTAAGGGTGATGGAGCGAAATACAGGGTGCCCCGCCATTGTGGGTAAATGCGTTGCCAGGCTTGTGGTCAAGCAAATAAGTGGGCAGAAGCGAATCACCAGGAGCGATGCCATTCACTGGCTTGGTTTTGACAGGCCTGCACTGAGAGAAAAACTGACCAAGGTGACAGAGCCCAAGTCAAAAAGGGCCGAATCAAAGTCGACTCCAAAACGGATTCGGGAGCCGCTCGGTAACCAAGTAGCGCACCTTCAGGATAGTCTTCGTCAGTGGGGATTGGCGGGGTTTGATGTGGAGCAGCCGGCGGAGCTGGATCGCTGGACTGACGACGAACTCAGTTTCGTGTACCCGTAAACACTTTGCGTTTTCCCGACCACAGCCCGGCCAGCGCCGGGTTTTTTTGTTGCCTCGACTGGCGCCCAAAGAGGCGTGTTTTTTGGATCTGTGCACCGCGCGGCACCCAACGTCGTAAGGTGTCACGCGTAAGTAGTTCAAGAACAATTAGTTGGGTTGACTTCGGCCATGAGATTCGGTATATTGGCGCATAGAGGAATTCGTGCGGCCGAAATTCCGCAATTGCACGATAATAGGTAATGCCAGAACCATGGGAGACAAAAGTGACCAGGACGACCAAAACGCTCAGCACCGTAGAGGTGCAGAAGGCCCTTTCGCAGGAAGACCCTTTCGACGCGGAATTGGCCAGAGCCACTGACATGATCGCCAAGAACCCGACCGATCCGAAGGCCTATGTAGCGCGTGCTCTGCTCTACCTCGACGATGGCTATGATGAGGCGGTGATGCGCGACGTCGAGAAAGCCATCGAGTTGAATCCCGACGACCCGAAGGCGTTTGCTATCCGTGGGCTGTGCTACTCGAGCAGTTTCTTCGATGATGATGCCAAGGCGCAGGCGGATTTCTCGACCGCCATGAACCTCCTTGCCAAGAACCATTCTGTCCGTTTGGCTTCCCGCGAAAGCGACGTGAAACCCCGCACCGAACTGATGTCAATCATACAGCAGGCCACCAAGGATATCCGAAACAAGAAAATGGTTGACGATGCACTGATCCGTAGGGGACGTGCCTATTATGATCTGGGTGCTGCGACGAAAGCGCTCCGTGACGTCGAAAGGGCGATTGCCAAGAACACGGCGAACGTCGATGCCTATTTGCTGCGAGCAAAACTGTGCCGGGCAGACGAAGATGACGTGCGAATGAAGGCCGATGTTGAAATGGCGCATCGTCTTGATACTTCGCGTCCCGAGGGATACACTTTCCTCGCGGAGGCTTACTTTCATGCGGGCGCCGGTCTCACCGATTTGGCCTTGGACGCGGCCGACAAGGCCCTTGCCATTGATAACGACTATTCGTCGGCGCATCTTGTCCGCGGGCAGATCCTCTGCGAATTGGGCAAGCGGTCTGATGCCCTGGCAGAGTTCCGAGCGGCGCTGTCGCTGGATCCGTTGTACGCGGATGCGCATCTCGAATTTGCAGAGTGCCTTGAAGAAGAAGGGCTGATCCCGGACGCCATCGAGGAATTTAAGGCGTACATTTCAAACGCCGATAGGGTGGATGTTCTCGCAATTATTGAGACCATCGAGCACGTCGATGAGCTGAAAGCGGCCGCCAACTAACACGATGAAAAGCGCACAATCAACACCGAGCGCCGTCCGGCGCGTGACCGACTTGGAAACTCGGGTGCTCTGCGCCACGGTGACTGAGGCCGTCCCGGAAGCCGAAAGTGTGAGCGACAACATCGCCGTCGCTGCGCAGCACCTCAACCGAGCCCAGTGGAGCGCCATCGGGTATAGCAGCCTGTCACAGATTCGGCGCAAGGAGGCACTTGGTGCGGCGTGCAGGATCCGCGGCCACATGAAGGCGATCTCTTCGGTAGTCCCGTTTCATTTCGAGGGCGAACTGGCGGACAAGATGACTCTGACGATTGCGGACACGTCCGCGGACGAAATTCGCACTGCGACCATCGTGGACGATGGCCTTGTCCGGCGCCTTCCCGAGATGTTCCACAGCCACCACATGCTGGACTTTCTCGGCTGTCCCGTGACCCTTCCCACGTTTAGCTCTGGCGGGAAGTTTACCGGGTTGGACTACCGGTTTCTATTGGCGGATGTGGCCCTGTCCGATGATCCCCTCCAGATCATCATGGCAACGCCGGAGGAAACCTTGGCCGCGGAACAGCGGGTGAAGAAGCTGTCCCGAAAAGATGGCGCTCTGATGGCCTATATCCGCGATCAACTGATCAAGTCGATCGGCATCAGGGGGATTGAGAAGGCGCCACACTTGGACCGCAGCCTTTCCGCCGTTATCCTCCAGTCGGTGTCCGACGGATACGACTCCAAACGGTCGCTACCGCATCGGCTTCACAACTTGTTCGTCGGCTCGCCAGCCGTGGGCAAAAAATTGCTGGTCGAAGCGGCGAAGATCCTGAATCCGGTATTCACGGAGGCGCACCCGGCAAAGATAAGTGTGGCGGGCATCGCGGGTCGTGCGGTCAGCAAAGACGGCGGCTGGACATCGGAGCCCGGCCTTATCCCGCAGGCGCATCGCGGCTGTTTCGCTGTGCAGGATTTTCACCACGTTCCAGACAACGTAAAAAAGGAGGTTATGGGCGTGTTGTCGATGGCAATGGAGGACGGTAAAGTTATTGACTCGACCGCTGCGAAGCGCACTCATCACGCGCTGACCGCCGTTCACATCGACATGAACAAACACAGCGATGTTTACTTATCTGAGTCGGAGGGCGTAGACAGCGGACATGCGCGCCTGCGCGATCTCGGGCTTTCGATAAACGTGCTGAGCCGATTCGATTTCGCGATCGAGATTCCGCGCGATACCGAGCGGCAGGCAGAGATCGCGCTGGACATGCACGACGGTGCTCAGCACACCGCCCGCTACCCTTCCGTGAAAGCTCAAGATGCGGTCGAAAGGCAGCTAAAGGTGTTGGTGGCCTACCTTCGGTCGAAATATGCTGAGGTGGAGATTCCAGCCGAGGTTGTGCAGTACATTCGTGAGAAGCAGCAGGCGCTGCTCGATGAGAACCGAGACCGACGGGAGCAACTCAAGCTGCTGGGTGATTTCCAGACGCGGCTTTCGAATAGCGTCGACAAGCTGATTTTCGCCATCGCGCGCGGCAACGCGCGGTCCGTCGCGACGCGTGAAGACGTGGGCAAGGCGTTCGAGTTCATTGCGGTGAAAATGGAGTTCCTCTCGAATATCGAGGCGTTCACAACGCCGGAATCATGGCGGCAGGCGGGTTCCGAGGCCAAAATCGATGTCCGCCGGCGGTTTATCCGTGAGACCTTCTCCGACACGGACGTGACTGCCGAGGAGGTCCGAGCGGCTGTGTGCAAGAAATTCGACGCCGAGTTCTCCGCTTCAACGATCCGACGGGACTTGGCAGAGGTGGCCGACAAACGCGAGCACGGGAAGTTTCGCGTGCGAAAATGAAAAGATGGTGATTTGCTTTTGCGGTAATGACTTACGGATGCAATTTGTCAAGTTTCCATCTTGCCATCCTCGCGAAACCGCTCACCTACGCGGGAAGGGCGGGGGGATGGCAAGCCATCAGGGGTCGAACAAGGGTTTCTTACAACCAACAAGGAGAGAATCATCATGGAAAACATCCTGGATTTGAAGGTGGGGACGATGTCACGCGCGGGGGTTGTGTTGGAGGTCAGCGTTGAACAGCGCCGCGACGGGGCTGGCAAGTTGTCCCCGAAGGTAATCCTGACAGTGGAGGGGGAGGATAAGCTGAAGTACATCGTAGATAGCGCTTGGGTAGAACGTTCTGGCAAGGGGTCTGAATCACGCGGTCTGTGGCTGCGACGGGATTTCAATGGCCAGATATTGCATACGAGTACGGTGGCCGAAGTCCTCCGGCATCATAGCGTAGACACTCTCGGCGGATTGATCGGCCGCGAAGTCACACTGCACCCGAAACACAACGGCTTTCTTGCCATCGTGGTTACGAATGCCGAGATCACGCCCCGGAAGGCGAAGGGCGTGGGCTCTAATCCACCTAATGCGTAGCGGCGCGCCTCACCGCCACATTTTCTCGTTCGAAAACTTAGTTCACTGTCAATTTCTGAAACACAACCAAAACTGGAGAATTCCCATGGAAGAACTTTTCCCGATTCTCGATGATGACGAGGATATCGGCATCTACCAATTCAACCTGGATCCGGATGACGAACTCGAGGACATGTACAATCGGTCGGCGCCGGCCGAAGCTGCTGCTGGGGTGACTCTTTTCTACCGCGACGATGAAGGACGAGCGAGCGCGTCGGCACTGATCGGCGAACTCGCAGCCGAAGGCCATATGGAGTCAATTTCGCCATTTGAATTCGCGCCGGATGTGATGACCTACTTGGGTCTGCATCGGCTCCCGACCTACTTGGAGGACATGATGTCGCCGGCACAGGATGAATGGTGGTACCGGGGCGTATATGTTCAGGTGGGGTTTTGGCGCCCAGAGTTGGCGGATGAGGAGTCTCTAATCCGAGGCATCGCTGTCGCGATGACCTTTTACGACGCTACCGTCAAACCTTACTCCATGCACCAGAAGATCAGGGCAGAGGCGAGGGCTTTTGAGGGGCAGTACGAGGACGACCCCACACCTGGCGTTATCGCCCGGAATTACCGTCTTACCGTGGGCGACATCTTTCGCGAAGGGGTGGGAGTGTGGTGCCGCGACCTGGTGATGCCGCGGAACGAAATTCTTGTGAAGGTGCGGGCGCGTCTGGCAAATGCAGACCCGCAGCAGGAGTGGGAGCGCTTCAAAGCGTCGGGAATGCCGTACTACTTGGACCTCGATCCGGTCTCACCGTAATACGCGGGGCGCGGCGACCAATCGATCGAAATTCTATATCGTGTGCGAGTGTACACTGGCGTCAAAACCGGGCATAAGGGAATAGTGGACGACCACAGCGCGAAAATCGACCGGATACAGGGCCTGCTTGAAGAAATTCGGGCAGGCCTTCGTGCGCCACCCAAGGTGTGGCTCAGTCCGGCCGAGGCTGCGTCGTATCTGGGCGTGTCGGTCACCCGCATATCAACGGTGTGAGATGCTTGCGAGAAAGGCGGCATGAGGAATCTGAGAAAAGTGCAAGGAACCGGCGAGGAGGTACAAATAGCGAAATGCTAGTCACAACACGGCTGAGGGCGACTCGCCTGAGTGGGGTAAGGGGGGACCCATGAGGCTGCGGGCCTTTGCGAGGGACTACCTCGAATACTCCCGCGCAACCAAGGCGCTCAAGACCTGTCAGGCCGACGCGAGTGCTCTCAAGGACTTCACGCGGGTAGTGGGCAACCTTGAAGTTAAAGCTATCCGCAGGGAGCATTTCGAGCAATTCAGATTGGTACGGTTGCAGCAGATCAAACCTACCTCTGTAAATATTGCTTTGCGCCACTTGAGAGCAGCGTTTTCATGGGCCGCAGATCGGGGCTATGTTTCGATTAACCCCGCGACACGAGTCAAGCTGAATCGAGTTCCGCATGATCTGCACCCGCGGTTCCTTAGTGCGAGCGAGATCGAGCGGTTGAGAGGTGCTGCTCAGCAGGACGCTCCTCTGTTGAACGCAATCAACGTGGCCCTCTGGACTGGTATGCGCCGCAACGAGCTGGTGAACCTGCGATGGGCAGACGTGGATCTGAACCGCCGAGTGATCACCGTGCAGTGTTACGGCAATTACCGCACGAAGTCCGGGAAGTCGCGGATGATTCCTTTGAACGACGCGCTCCACGCACTTCTGACGGGTATCTTGCCTGAGAACGTGTCGCGCGAAGATCATGTGATCTCGCTTCGCTACGGAACGCTGGCGCGGCGGTTTCGACAGGCGGTGAAAAGGGCAGGTCTGGATGGCGGAGTCTCCCTGCACGTGTTGCGGCACACATTCGCCTCGCATCTCGCGATGGCTGGTGTGGACTTGCGGTCGATTCAAGCGATTCTGGGCCACTCCGATATTTCGATCACGATGATCTACAGTCACCTGAGCCCGGAGCACCTGGCCCGGACTGTGGAAAGACTGCCGTATTAATGCGGCACACATGGGGCGATTCTTGTCCCCATGTTTTTAGCTGGAAGAGAAGGACTCCTATGCTAGACACCCCAATAAGGTTGTTGAAATCGTCAGAGGCGGCCACGCGACTTGGCATCAGCAAATCCACGTTGCACCGCTGGGTCAAGGCGGGGAAGATCGAATGCATTCAGGTCGAGCGCAATGCCGTGTACTTCACCGAAGCCGCGTTGGCGGCGTTCGTGGAGCGGCACCGCAAGCTCTATGCGCCACGGAAGGTGGCATAAGAAATGAGACGAGCCCGTCTTCGCGGGCTCTGTGATATTAACCGGCACCAAAGGAGGTGATGATCTGTGCCGTCATTGAGAAAACGCATTCTGAAATCTGGGACCGTCGTGTGGGACATTCGTTATTCGGTGGGCGGCAAGCAGAAGTCTTATCACATCGGCGAGACCGATCGGCGAACTGCGGAGAAGATCTTCCACAAGTTCTGCAACTCTATTGTGGAAGGGAAGGCTGACGGCACGCAGTCATCGCCGGCTGAGTCCACCGGTCCTACGCTCAGTCAACTTGCCAGCGAAACTGCGATCTACGCGGGGTCGAACAAGAGCCCGAAGACCCAAGAACGGGAGGCATTGGTGTTCCAAGCTGTGATCCGGGAATTGGGCGATATCCCGCTAGTGGAGTTGACGCCGGCCAAAATCGAGGGTTACAAGGCCGCACGTCTGACCGTGGCGTCGCCTTCCACGGTGAATATTGAGATTCGCGTGCTCAATACGGCCTTGAATCAGGCCGCGGAATTGGGATGGTACAGGCTGGACGGTAGGAAGGCGTTCAAACAACTTCGACTCCCCGAGTCAGAACCGCTTGTGTGGCTGACGAAGGAACAGATCACGGACGTCCTGAGCACTCCAGATCCGGAGTTTAGGCGGTTTCTCCAGTTCCTGCTTCAGACAGGCTGCCGGCGGAATGAGGCACTAGGGATGACCTGGCAGGACATAGACCTTGCCAGGAAACAATTGGTGGTTCGCGGGGAAATTGGCAAGATGGGAAAGCGGCGCACCGTTCCGGTCAGTACTGTCCTACTTCGGGTGTTAGATGAATGGCCCGGTCCCCGGATTGGCAGGCTGTTTCCGCATTACGAGCCAAACCAGATTTCCATGAAGTTCAGACGGTGGGCGCGCCAGATTGGCCTACCGCCGGGTCTGTCGCTCCACAGCCTGCGTGCGACGTTCGGGTCGCAGTTAGTAGCGGCCGGAGTCAATATCTACGTTGTTTCGCGGTTGCTTGGCCACAGCAGCGTCCGTGTCACCGAAAAGCATTATTTGACCCTGGCTCCAGAGCACGTTCACGATGCCGTGAACCGACTGGATTTCGAATGACCGAATGTTCAAGATCACCGCTTGGACACGCCACGTAAATTCGGCTGGCTGTTGGTTTCGTACGACCTTGATGGACACGCATGGACACATTGTGGACACGGCCACTATGGCATACCTTTGGCAGACACAACAAAAAAGGTAAGTAGATGACTCTACTTACCTTTAGGTGTACCGCCTAGGGGATTCGAACCCCTGTTACCGGCGTGAGAGGCCAGCGTCCTGGACCACTAGACGAAGGCGGCAAGGTCCAAAACTTAAGAACTCTTAATATAACGATTCCCGACTTTACTGTCAAGCCACCGCTTCATACGGACAATGCATGCCGGTAGCGTTCGTTATGGGATCTTTCTGAATGGACGCGAGGTGTCACGCTCGGACCTTTTGCACGGAGTAGGCGACCTTGCGGATGTGATGCGGAAAGATGGTCACAGCATAACTGAGTGAGGATTCAATTCAGTCGGCAAGTAATAGGTCGGGAAAAAGGAGAGGACATATGGCAGAATCGAAACAGATCGCCATGTATCGTGCTGTATGCGAAGACGGAATCGGCAAGGGAGACCTGAAGGTCGTTGACCGCTTCATCGCCCCCAACATGAAGGAACATGAGACGGGAGTGGAGCCGCCGAACAGTGAAGGGCTCAAGAATTTGATCCGGATGATGCACACTGCGTTTCCCGACCTGCGGGTGACCGTGGAAGACGTCTGGGAAATGGGCGACACGGTCATTGGCCGCATCACCTGGACCGGCACGCATACGGGACCGCTGGGCGACATTCCGCCCACCCGCAAGAAGGTGAATGTTACCGGGATTGACATTGTCCGCTTTTCCGGGGACAAATGCGTTGAGCATTGGGGGGTGACGGATCGCATGTCGATGATGGAACAACTCGGAGTTGTGCAGCCGATGCAGGCCTGAACTTGCCTTGAATCTAAGGGGAAGGGCGGCCGCACTGGCTGCCCTTTCTCCATATTCAGGACCCAGCTTCAAGCGGTGGAACTTCGGTGTGGAGTAGACGAGTTTTTGAAAGGGAGTGGGTTGTTGCAACCTACTCCTTTTTGTTCAAAGACTTACAGGTTGAAGGACTTCGCACCGGCAAGAACAAGCCATTGCGGGGCGATGATTTGTAAGCAATTATTAATAGTATTGTTATTCGGGAAGTTCGGGGCTTGACAATCGGGTCAAAGTTCCGTATTTTTCATGGTTAGAGTTTTTGGGAGAAAAGGCCAACGGGTTTGGCTGCCAAAAGAAGCAGATTCTCTCTGTGAATACCCATGCGGAAGAGGGGCAAGGTGCTTCAGCGCCTTGTCTCAGCACCTTCCCCCTTGGAACAAAGGGGAAGTAGAAAGGCGTTCTGCTTCAGCTTAAGGTCTGGTTTTCAGAATGAATTCAGCGAACAACAAGATGCCCGTTCTGACCACGCGTGAAAGGCAGATCCTCAGCGCCGTGGTTCAGCATTTCATCCTCACGGCTATGCCGGTGGGGTCGCGGCAGCTTGCCCGCAAACGAAACCTCGATCTTTCTCCCGCCACGATCCGCAATGTGATGGCCGATCTGGAGGAGATGGGGCTGCTGGTGCATCCGCACACGTCGGCAGGGAGAATCCCCTCCGATCTGGGATACCGGATCTACGTCAATGACCTGATGGACACCCGCGAATTATCCTCCGAGGAGCGGGAAGCCATCGAACGCGAGTTCGAGGGCGTGTCGCAGGAACTCGATGAGATTATGGCCGTCACGGCTCGTGTGCTGTCATCGTCATCCAAGCTGCTGTCCATTGCCATGATGCCCGCCCTCGATGAGGCCGTGCTCAATCGCATCGATCTGGTGCGCCTTTCCGAGAACAGGGTGCTGGTGGTCATCGCCCTCGAAAGTGGGCCGGTGCGCACGATCATGGTGGAACTCGAGCAGAGTGTTCCCGAAGAGCAACTCCGGCACATCAGCCGTTCGATGAACAACCGCCTGGCGGGCTTGACGCTCGATGAAGTGAAGGCGGAAATCGGCGAACGCTTTGCCAGCATGTCGGTCGGCCATCCGGGTTTGGTAAGGTTCTTTGTAGACTCTGCGGAAAAACTGTTCAACTTCGGCGAACACGAAGATCTGAAGATCAGTGGCCGGGCCGAAGTGCTGTCGCAACCGGAATTCTCCGATCCCCGCACCATGCGCGGTATCATCGAGCTGATCGAAGACAAGGATATTATCGTCCATCTTCTGCAAGGCTTGCAGGCCGAAAACCACGTGCTGATCACCATCGGCAGCGAAAATCCGGACATGCGGGCCAAGGATCTTTCCGTGCTGACCTCCAGTTACCGGGTGAAGACGATTTCCGGCAAGCTTGGCGTCATCGGCCCGACACGGATGGACTACTCGAAGATGAAGAGCATTGTAGAATTTACCGCCCACACCATCGGCCGCCACCTCAGCGGCGGATCCCAGGTGCGCTGAACCCGCAAAGGCGGGCGTAGGGGCCGATGGCATCGGCCCGCTTGAAATTCCCGCATCTGCACCCCGACCGAAACGCAAAGAATCAAAACCGACAAAACGATACCATGAGTACGGACGACAAGAATCAGACGCCGGAAGAGCAGAACACGCTCGACAACGGCGCGGCGGAATTGGAGGTCGCCAAAGCGGAGGCCGCCGACTGGCGCGACAAGTATCTGCGCAAGCTGGCGGAATTCGATAATTTCCGCAAACGGTCGCGGCAGGAACTCTCTTCCGTGCGGGATCTGGTCGGCGAAGAGCTGATCGTGAGCCTGCTTCCGGCGATCGATGACTTCGACCGCCTGCTGCAAAACCCGTCGATCTCCGAAGAGCAGTACCGCCGGGCCGTGGACATGATTTACGGCAAGCTGCGGTCTTACCTCGATGCCCGGGGCATCACCAAGTTCGAATGCGTCGGCCAGCCCTTCGACCCCGCCCTGCACGATGCCATGCTCATGCAGCCGACTCCCGACTTTCCGGCGGGCACCGTGCTGGCCGTAATGACGCCGGGATACAAACTCGGTGACCGCGTGATCCGCCACGCGCAGGTGATTGTTTCCGCCGAGCCCGCACTCACCGCCGGCGCCGATGACGGATCTTCGGGCGAGTCCTCGAACGGACAATAGACTACTCAGGGTCTCCGGGGATGCCCTGCGTCCCCGCACGACGTGTAACTTTCTCCACCTCAGACAATTCCAACAGGCAGATGGCAGACGAACCAAAGGCGGCGTGGCTGAACTGGCTCGCCATCACGACGATTATCTTTTCGGCGTGCGCAACTCTTTCCACCTTCAAAGGCGGTGGATATTCTACCAAATCGGTGCTGGCCCAGACCAGTGCTTCCAATCAGTGGGCATACTTCCAGTCCAAGAGCGTCAAGCAGCACACCTGTGAATTGCAGCGCGACGCCTTCGAAATGCAGCTTCTGCAAGTGTCCGATTCGGGCATTGCGCACACCTACCAGACACGGCTTGCCGATCTGCAAAAGGACATCGATCGCTACAACAAAGAGAAGAATCAGATCAGCGACAGTGCCAAGGCACTGGAGCAGGCTAAGGTTGACTTTCAGCAGCACAGCGGGCGCTTCGGCCTTGCCGTGGTCTATCTGCAGGTTGCCATTATGTTCTCCGCCCTCGCTGCCCTGATCAAGAAGAAATACGTGTGGGTGCTGGGCGTAGTGGTAGGCGCTTTTGGCCTGCTGAATTTTGTGAACGGCATCCTGGCGACAATGAAATAGGTTTCCGAATATACCCTACATGGCGAACAAGCGAGATTATTACGAAGTTTTGGGCGTGAACCGCGACGCGAGCGCCGACGACATCAAGAAGGCCTACCGCGCCCTGGCAATGCAGTACCACCCCGACCGCAACAAGGGGGATGCCGCTGCTGAGGAGAAGTTCAAAGAGGTGGGCGAAGCTTACGCCGTGCTCTCCGATCAACAGAAACGCGCCCAGTATGACCGCTTCGGACAGGCGGGCATGGGCATGGGTGCCGGCGCGGGCGCTCCCGGTGGCGGCGGTGGCTACGGCGGCTTCGAGTTCGACCTGTCGGATGCTCTGCGCCAGTTCATGGAAGGCGGCATGTTCGGCGGCGGCTTCGGCCAGCAGCGCGGCGGCGGCGGTCCGGCCCGCGTGCGCGGCACCGATCTTCAGGTGAAGCTCAACCTCAGCCTTGAGGAGATCGCCACCGGCGTGCAAAAGAAGCTGAAGGTCAAACGCTATCAGGCCTGCGCCGAGTGCGGCGGCAGCGGCGCCAGGAAGGGCACCCAGCGCAAAACCTGTCCCACCTGCCACGGCACCGGACAGGTGCGGCAGGTGTCCAACACGTTTCTCGGACAGTTTGTCAATATTCAGATCTGCCCTCAGTGCCATGGTGAAGGCAAAATCACTTCCGATCCCTGCCCCGTCTGCAAGGGCGACGGACGTGTGCGCGAAGAGACCGTCGTCACGGTGGACATCCCCGCAGGTGTCTCCGCCGGGCAATATCTGACGCTGCGTAACGAAGGCAATGCCGGACCGCACGGCGGGCCTTCGGGTGATCTTGTGGTGGTGATCGACGAACTGCCGCACGAATATTTCACGCGTGACGGCGACAACATCATCTACGTGCTGCCGCTCACCATTCCGCAGGCTATCCTTGGTGACGAGGTGGAAGTGCCGACCCTCACCGGGCGTGCCCGCTTGAAAATTGATCCGGGCACCGAGCCGGGCCGCATTCTGCGCATGCGCGGCAAAGGTCTGCCGTCGCTTAACGGCTACCGCGCCGGTGATGAACTGGTGGAAATCCGGCTGATGGTCCCCAAGCGGATGAACGCCCGCGAAAAAGAGATGATCAACGAACTGCGGAACTCGGACAATTTCCGCACGCCCACGGGCGAAAAGAGTTTCTTCAAACGTTCCCGGGAAACCTCAGGCACATGAGATGATCGGTAATTTCGGCTTCCGCCCGCGTACCATGCTCTGGTTGCTCGGCATCGCCTTCGCCGCGGGGCTGGGAACCCGTGTGGTGCAGGAGATCCGTCACAAACCCGTGCAGTATCCGCTGACGGTCGTCGAAAATGACGTCGCGGCGCAGGACCTGAAACGGCGCGCCGATTCCATCATGGCGGCGCGGTTCGCCGCGCAGAACGCGCCCATTGACATCAACACTGCCACCGCAACGGACTTCGAGCGGCTCGACGGCATCGGCCCGGTGCTCGCCGCGCGCATGGTGCAGTACCGCGAGCAGCACGGGCACTTTGCCTCGGTCGACCAACTCGATGATGTGCCCGGCATCGGTCCCAAACGCCTCGCCGCCATCCGCGACAAATGCATAGTGGGCACGGAAGAAAATCGAAAATAGGAAATGTGAAATAGAAAAGGAGTCCCCTGCGTTTCTGCTCTTTGCTTTTTGATTTTTGCTTTCTTTCCTATTTCCAATTTCTAATTTCAAATTTTCTTCGGAGGTGGCCCGTGGCTGTTCGACTTTCCTCCGGTTCCAAACGCAATAGTCATCACGGAGAGCTTCGCCCGACGGCGGCGCGCACGCTGCAATCGGTGTTCGGCATGCTCACCGATGAGATCGAAAATCGCCGCGTGCTCGATCTGTTTGCCGGAGTCGGCTCCTATGGAGTCATGGCCCTGCGGCAGGGAGCGGCGCAGGCGGTGTTCGTGGACAAATCCCACGAATCCGAAAAACGGATGATGCGCGTCATCGAGAAGTTCCACCTCGAAGACCGCGCCTTCATTTTTCGTGAAGATGTGTCCCATTTTCTCCATAAATCCGACCGCTGGATGGAGCCCTTCGACCTGATCTTCGCCGACCCTCCCTACTCGGACGTCCTGCCCGCGCGGGTGATCGAGGAAATTCTCGACGCCGGAATGCTGCTGCACGGCGGCGTGCTGGTCTTCGAACATTCCCGCCGCAACGCTCCGCCGGATATTCCGCCGCTGGTCCTGCGCAAATCGCGCATCTTCGGCGAAACCACCGTCAGCATCTGGGACATGCCATGAGCGCCGTCCTTGCCAAAGGTCTTCGCAAATCTTTCGGGAATGTGACCGCGCTGGGCGGCGTGGATCTGGACATTCAGAGCGGCGAATTCTACGGCCTGCTCGGACCCAACGGAGCGGGGAAGACCACGCTGCTGAGAATCCTCTCCGGTCTGCTTCAGCCGGACGATGGACAGTTGACCATCGCTTCCGCTCCCAACGGGATGCGCGCCATCGGCGTCGTCCCGCAGGAGATCGCGCTCTACGACGTGCTCACCGCGCGCCAGAATCTTGAAGTCTTCGGTTCGCTCTCCGGACTGCGCGGCGGCGCGCTGTCCTCGCGCATCCGCACGGTGCTGGACGCCGTGGGACTGGAGGACCGCGCGACCCACAAGGTCAAAACCTTTTCCGGCGGCATGAAACGGCGGCTGAACCTTGCCGTGGGGCTGCTGGCCGATCCGCCCATTCTGTTGCTCGATGAACCCACCGTCGGCGTGGACCCGCAATCGCGCGCCCGCATCTTCACGCTGCTGCATGATCTTCATGCCGCGGGCAAAACGCTGATCTATACCACGCACTACATGGAAGAGGCCGAACGCCTCTGCCGCCGCATCGGCATCATTGATCACGGTGCGCTGCTGGCCGAAGGCACCCTCAGCGAACTCCTGTCGCTGGTGAAGACGCCGCGGGTCGTGCGCGTGCACGGCGCCAAGGCGGCGCTGCCGCGGCTCGATTCCGTCACCAGCGTGGCGGAAGGAGACCATGTGGATTACATTCCACAGCGCACGCAGGATCTCGGTGACATCGTGACGCGCCTTCATGGCAGCAACGTCCCCTTCGACCGCCTCGAAATCACCGGACCGAATCTCGAAGCGCTCTTTCTGCAATTGACCGGAAAGGAGCTGCGCAATTGATCCGCCGTCTCTTCACTCTGGTCGGCAAGGACTTTCGCATTTTTGTTGCCGATCCTGTGGCCATGGGCCTCGGCTTCATCGTGCCCGCCGTCATGATCCTGGTCTTCGGTCTGGTCTTTGGCCGCTCGGGCGACGCCCTCAGCGAGATGACCGTGCTGGCCGTCAATGAAGATCAGGGCCCCGCGGGAAAACGGCTGCTGCGCGCACTCGATGATCTGGATGAAATCGAGATCGTGCAGAAAGCAAAGGCGGACTCGTCGCTGCTCGACAGCGTTTCGGCAAGGCAGCGGGTGGAGCGCGGTGCCAACAGCGTGGCCCTCATCGTCCCGCGCGACTTTTCCGATGGCCTGAAGAGCGGTCAGGTGCGCCTTAGCATGCTGCAGGACCCGCGTGATCCCTTGGCATCGGGCATCGTCTCCGGCCTGTTGCAGCGGCAGGTCTTCTCCGCCTTTCCCGGTCTCATGCCCATAAGCATGATGAATCAGTCCGCGTTCGGCGCGGATTCCCTGATCCAGAAGAGCTTCAACGGCGACATTCGCCGCGCCATCGAGAAAAATTTCGGCTTCACGTTTCCCGATACGCTCGATGTCGGCAAGATGTTCCCCGAGCAGATGGTGCTCGGCAGCGATCCGGACTCGAGCAAAAAGGCCGATACCTCGGGCTTCAGCTTCGACAAGGCCTTAAGCGGCATGTTCAAGATCAAAAATGAAGCCGTCGTCGGCCAGAACATCGTCAATCCCGGCATTGCCCAGAGCGTCGCCGGCCCCGCCGTTATGTTTCTGCTGTTTGCCGTCGGTGCCATCGCTGCGTCGCTGCTGCGCGAAATGCGCGACGGCACGGCCAGCCGCCTGCGCGTCACCGGCGTCTCGCCCGGCGAGATGCTCTTCTCCAAATACCTTTACGCGGTGCTGCTGGGCAGCACGCAGCTCGCCGTCATGATGGTCTATGGCCGTCTCATTTTCGGGCTGAACGTCATGGCGCATCCGCTGGCGCTGCTGCTGATGATTGTCGTTACCGCCCTCGCCACCAGCAGCCTCGGTCTGATCATCGCCGCCTTCAGCCGCACCGAAGAACAGGCCAGCGGCCTTCAGGTGACGATTATTCTGGCCATGTCGGCCATCGGCGGGGCCATGATCCCCAGCTTCCTCATGCCGCAGGCCATTCGCAATCTGGCGGTCATCACGCCGGTGCATTGGGCCATGCAGGGCTTTCTGAATATCTTCTGGCGCGACCACGGCCTCGGCGGCATTCTCACCGAGTGCGGAATGCTGCTGGGCATGGCCGCGCTGCTCGTAACGGTTTCCGTCGTTGTGTTCTACAAGCGGTTGCAAACAGAACTGAGTTAACGGCAAGGCAACTTACTGAGGGAAAGAACATGGACAAGAGAATTTTGGCGCTGGACGGCGTGAACTTCGTGGGGATGCTGCTCGTCGTGCTGGGGCTGGTGCAGTGCGTGGCCGCGCCGCTGTTCACGATGGAAAACACCCTGAAGCAGCTCTACCCCGAAAACAAAAACGAAGTGCTGTACATGGTGCTGGCCACTGGGGTGGCGGTGGCCTTTGCCGGAACACTCCTCATGTCGGCCTCCAAAGATATGCGCCGCATGCAGTGGTGGGCGTGGCGGCTGGGCTGGCGCGTCACGTGGTTTCTGGTGATCCTCGGCGTCGGCGCCATGGTCGCCATGTGGCAGAATCCGTTCTCCGAAATTCTGATCGTCCTCGACGTCATTCTGCTCCTGCTCCTCAGCAAAGCCAAAGAAATTCTCCGCCCCGACCCCAACAAGGAATGGCCGAAGTAGTTGCAGAAAACGTGAGATAGCAAGGGCTGCTGTAGCGCCGCACGGCTGTGCGCTCTTCACTTTCTTCCTGAAGCACATACACAACCCGGACGAAACGCAACGATACCGATTTTCTTTCGATACCCCCAAATAGCAATTTCAACCCCCATTTTCCTATGGCAAAACATTCAATCGCATGGCTTCCCGGCGACGGCGTCGGCGTCGAAGTAATGGAAGCGGCACGCATTTGTTTAGACGCACTTGAATTCGACGCGGAATACACCCACGGCGACATCGGCTGGGAATTCTGGAAGAGCGAAGGCAATGCCCTTCCCGACCGCACGCTGAAAATCCTCTCCCAGACCGAATGCGCGCTGTTCGGCGCCATCACCTCCAAGCCCCGCGACGAAGCCAACGCCGAACTCGACCCGTCCCTGCGCGGCAAGGGCTATGACTATTTTTCGCCCATCGTCCGCCTCCGCCAGGAACTTAACCTGCACACCAATATCCGGCCCACCAAGGCCTATCCGGGCAACCCGCTGAACTACAAAGAAGGCATCGACATCGTCGTCTTCCGCGAGAATACCGAAGGCATGTACGGCGGCGTGGAGTTCCATCCTCTGCCGCAAAGCGTCTTCGATGCCATTTCCGCCGCCAACAAGAAGATGAAGAAGTTCGGTGACTACGGCCTCGATAATCTGGCGGTGACGCTCCGTATCATGTCCCGTCAGGGCTGCCGCAGTATCACCAAGGAAGCCTTCAAGTTCGCCAAGCGTCACGGCCGCCGCAGCGTCACCGTCTGCGACAAGCCCAACGTGCTGCGCGAGACCGGCGGCCTGATGGTCCGCACCGCGCGCGAAGTCGCCAAGGAATACCCCAGCATCCCGCTGTACGAAACCAACATCGACGCGCAGTGCATGTGGCTGGTCAAGAATCCCTTCGACTACGATATCATCGTGGCGGAAAATATGTTCGGTGATATTCTCTCCGATCTGTGCGCGCAGCTCGTCGGCGGCCTCGGCTTTGCGGCCGCGGGCAACATCGGCGACACCTACGCCGTGTTCGAACCGACCCACGGCAGCGCGCCGAAATATACCGGCATGTACAAGGTCAACCCCATTGCCACGTTCCTCGCCGCCAAGATGATGCTGGACTGGCTGGGCGAGACCGAAAAGGCCGTGCGGCTGGAAAACGCCATCGCCGCGGTGATCGCCGACGGCAAGGTCCGCACCTATGACATGGGCGGCAAGTCCACCACCATCGAAATGGCCAACGCCGTTGTAGAGAAACTCAAAGCGCGCGTCGCGGTTGCCTGATGACTATGCCTGATTCTCCGCCACGCGGTGCTCTGACGCACCGCGTGGCGGTGGGTGCCTATCTCTTTCGAGGCGAGCGGATTCTGCTCCTCCTGCGGGCGAATCCGCCGCTCACATTTGCCCCTCCCGGAGGCAAATTGAATGTCGCCGAGGACCCCGAAGAAGGTCTGCGCCGCGAAGTGCGCGAAGAGACCGGACTCGACATCGAGATCCTTGGTGTGGCCCACACATGGTTCGGCGCTATTCTTGATCACCTGCCGCCGATGTTAGGGATCGATTATATCGCCGAGTGCGCTTCCGGTGACGTGACCATCAGCGACGAGCACCACGAGTTCGTGTGGGCAACCCGCGAGCAGGTTGCCGCAGGCACTCTCAAGATGCTCGACGAAAAAAAATACGGCTACGCCCCGGAGTATATTCTGCAGGCCTTTGACCTGTACGAGCGGCTGAAAAAATGAAATTCCTCAATCGCCTCATTCTGGCGCTACAACGCTCGGATGACCTGCAGGGGCAGTTGATGACCTTTCTGCGGAGCCCCGGCGAGGAGTTTCCGATGCTGAGCGGCAAGACGCTCTCCCGCGAGGAAGCCCGCGCGCTTGTTCAGGAATTGATACCGGCGCGGATCGAAATGCGCGGCGTGTGCGGACGTTCGCTGGCTGTAGTGGCGGCGGCACCGCATGTCAGCTTTGACAACTGGTCGGAGTACTTCTGCAACCGCGTGGCCCAGCGCTACCGTCTCGGCTGGGTGGTCGCAAAAAATTACCGGGATCAGGATCCGCATACCATACCTGCGGCCATTGGGCGGCACATTCACGTCAACCGTCCCACCGAATCGGCCGGACCGGGGCGCATCGAGCGAACCACCGAGCGCGCGCAGGACATTCACCGCCTGTATGTGCAGGCGCTGGCCGAAGCCTCCGGACGTGGCGCACTGCCGCTGGATCTGCTGATCGAGTTTCATGCTCACCACCGCACGCCATACCTTGAGGTGGCAACTCAAGGCGTGGAACGGGAACTGGCCGAGCAGATTGCCGGTTGGTATGCGGGAATGCGCGGCAAATTGCCGATGCTTCCGGAGATGGCCATTGAACCGCTGCATGCCATCCGCATGACGGCGGAAAACACAAAGCAGACCGGTTCACTGCGGTCCGACGTGACGCGGCGTGCGCTGCACATCGAGATTCCGCGCGGTTCGCGGCGCAGCGACATGGGCCGGCGCGCAATGTGCAAGGCCCTGTTTAAGGTGACGGAAGAACTTCTGAAGACCCTTTCTGCGAAAGCCGCTGCGTGATCGCTCCGCCGCTGATCTGGGCATTGCCCTTCGTGCTGATTCTGCTGAGCATTGCGGTCTTTCCGCTGCTCGCCCCGGACTGGTGGGGCAAGCGGTATCCGTGGGTGATTCTGCCGCTGGGCCTGCTGGTGGTCGTGTATTACACGGCGTTCTTCGGACACGGCGAGCGCATGGTCGAGACCGCGCACGATTACGTCGCATTCATCGTCCTCATCGGGTCGCTGTTCATCGTGGCGGGCGGAATCCATGTCGGCATGTATGGTGAACTGACGCCGAAACAGAATGTACTTTTGCTGGCCGTCGGCGCGGCGCTGGCCAACATCATAGGAACCACCGGCGCGTCGATGGTGCTGATAAGGCCCTATCTGCGCGGCAACCGGTGGCGGTTCGCGCCGTTCCACGCCGTGTTCTTCATCTTCATCATCGCCAATTGCGGCGGCGCGCTCACGCCCATCGGCGATCCCCCGCTGTTTCTCGGGTATCTGAAGGGTGTGCCCTTCTTCTGGGTGATTCAGCACCTCTGGTACAGGTGGCTGGTTGCTATCGGACTTTTGCTGGCCATGTTCTTCTGGCTCGACAACCGCCATTACCACAGACAATCGCTGGGCGAGCAGGAGATGGCCGCCGCGCCGGATGTGTTCACGCTGGAAGGCAAACGCAACCTCTTCTTCCTCGCGCTGATTCTTGCGGCGGTGCTGGTGGGCGCCTTTCTGCCGGAGAATCTGGTGTGGATCCGCGAACTGATCATGGTCACTGCTGCCGTTGGCTCATATCTCAGTACGCCGCGCGCGATTCACCGGAAAAACGGCTTCACCTTTCACCCGATCCGCGAAGTGGCTATCTTGTTCGCGGGGATTTTCGCGGCTATGGTCCCGGCCCTCGACTGGCTGGCTTCCAATGCGTCACTCTTGGGACTGACCACCCCCGGCGGGTTCTACTGGGCCACTGGCGCCACCTCCTCCGTGCTGGACAACGCGCCATCCTATCTGAATTTTCTGGCGGCGGCCATGGGTCTCGAAGGGCTGTCGGTCAATGACAAGCTGCACGTCCTGCAGTGGATCGAAACCCACAGCCACATGCTGCGTGCCATCAGTATCTCTGCCGTGTTCTTCGGCGCGGCCACCTATATCGGCAACGGGCCGAACTTTATGGTGAAGTCCATCTGCGACCATGCGGGCGCAAAGACTCCGGGCTTTGTCGAGTACATTTACAAGTACTCGCTGCCGTTTCTGCTTCCTGTGTTGATCATCACCTATTTTCTGGTACGGTGACGTAGTGATCCGTTTGTGCTGCATAGTCCTGCTCTGCACGGCGCTGCTCCTGGGCGGCTGCGGTCTGTTCTCCACGCGTCCTGCCGAAACGCCGGACACGGGACGGCACACCTGGACCACGCCGGTCAATCCGCAGGACGTGCTGACCAACATGCGCTCGGCGCTGTTTGAGCATGACCAGAACAACTATCTGCTGTCTTTCGATCCCGACCACTTCCAGTTCGTCGCCGATCCCGTCACCGTGGCAAGTTTTCCGGCGATGGGCCACTGGGACTACGAGGCCGAATCCCACCACGCCACTCAGCTTTTCAATCCCGGCACGCTGCCCGCCGACAGCATAATCATTGTGGTGTTCAGTTCTCTGGTCACGCCGCAGCCGCTGGGCGACAGCGCAGAGGTGATCGCACGCTATGACCTCACCGCCGGCGTGGCCCTCACCAACGTGCCGCATCACGTGACAGGCACCGCCGATTTCTGGTTCCGCAAGGGCCGGGCGAATTACTGGCAAATCTACCGCTGGCAGGACACACGCACACAGGACGCCGCCACATGGAGCGATTTCAAGTCGCAATTGCCCTGAGTCTCACGCTGCTGATGCTGCTCGCGGGAGGCTGCGCGAATCCCTTCGCCCCGGCGCTCAGCGGCAACTCCGAGTCGCTGTGGACCGACGCGTCGACCGTCGGCGGTCTGCTGAAGAATTTCTCCACGGCCTATCAGCTCGGCGATTCGCTGCAATATGCGGATCTGCTCGATGAGCAGTTCCAGTTTCAATATTACGATCCGAACCTGCAGCGCACGGACGGCTGGTACCGCGACACGGATCTGCGCGCCACTTCGCGCATGTTTCGCAGTTTCCACGACGTCTCGCTGATCTGGGGCGGTCTCACTCCCGCCGACGAGGCGATCTCCGCGCCGGACAGCATGATTGAAATCCGCGTGCAGTATCAGTTGATTCTTGATGAGCTATCGCCGCTGCTGGGCTTTGCCCGTTTTACGGTGTTCAAACCGCGCGGAGGAAAATTCCGAATTGTCCTCTGGCGCGACGACTTCTGATTTCTTTCCCCATTCCGGTATCCACACTATGCCAACGTACGAATATCGCTGCGAGAAGGGTCACGTGTTCGAAGAGTTCCAGAGCATTCTCGCCGATCCGATTCAGGTCTGTCCCGTTTGCGGCGCCCATGCCGAACGCATTATCTCCGGAGGCACCGGGCTGATTTTCAAAGGCTCCGGATTTTACATTACGGATTATGCCCACAAGAACAGCGCGGGCGGGCGCAATCCGAAGTCGCTGAAATCGTACGACTCCGAGATGGCGGCGGACTCTAAGGCGTCGTCCGACAGCGCGTCTCCCGCGCCCGCGGCGGAAACCAAGACGGAGAGCACTCCGGCGGTGAAGACAGATGAGAAGAAGAGTAAACCGGAAGGCTGATCGTGCGACTATTTGACCGCTATGCCAAATTGCGCGACGCCGTACAGACCGGCACCGTGCACACGGGACAAAAGGAAATCCTCACCTTTTTGAAGGGCCGCCTTGGCAAAGAAGATTTGCCCGATGTGGTGGTGGAGCCTGCCAATGATGAGGAATTGCGCGCGGTATTCGAGTACGCCGCGTCCAAAGAGATGAAGGTGGCGGTGGCTTCGGGGCTGCGCCCGGTGGAGGTGCGGGACTTGAAAGGGCAGACGCTTGTGCTGACCACGCGCATGATGGGCACGCCGGCATTCTCGGCGTCGCGCAGCAGTGTGCGCGTCAATGGCGGGTTGCCGCTCGAGGCCTTGGCGATTGACCTGACGCGCGCCGGGCAGCGCTGGGTGCCGCTGATGCCGGTTCCCGCGCGGACGTCGGTGGGGGAGATGCTGGCGACGGGATGGGAAGGGCTGCGCAACTGGCGGGACGGCGGAGTGCTGTCGCACATCAGCGCGGTGGAGTGGATGGGCACGGACGGTGTGGTGCACCGCACGGGGCCTGCCGTGGCCACGGCGGCGGCGCTGGATGTGTCGGGGTTTCTGTTCGGATCACGCGGGACCGCGGGGGTGATTACCGCGCTGGAATTGAATGTGCAGCCCGCGCCGCAATCGCGCGCGTCGGGTCTGTTCGAACTGCCTTCCGCGCGGGCGGCGGTGGAGGTGATGGCCGCGCTGCGGGAGTTTGAGCCGCTGGCCGAGACGGTGATTTACTGGGGCGAAGCGGCGACGGATGTGCTGCGCAAGGGCAATGACGGCACGGTGTCGGACAAGGCGGCGGTGCTGATTTCGGCGGAGTGGCGGGATGAGATCCGCTGGCCGGATGCCTGGCGCGCGTTCGGCAGGCCGTTTTTCGATGATCTGGCGATTGACGCGCTGTGGCAGGATCTATTCCGCTTCTCACGCACGGCGGCGAGGCTGTACCCCGAGCGCACGACCGCGAGATTGCGCGTCCCCGCGCCATCGGTGCCGGAACTCGAAGAGGCGGTCAAGGAACTGGGCCGCGATTTCAATTTCCCGGTTGCGCTGTGGGGCACGGTGGAAGCGGGCCATATGAACGTGTGGATCTTGCAGCCCGATGCCGAGCCGCGCACAACGGTCCGCGCTGAAGAACTGCTGAAGAAGATCATCGAGGTGGCGGTCACGCTGGGCGGCTGCTGCGCGGCGGGCAACTTGCTTCCCTTCGATATCCGCAATGGCCGCACGTCCATCACCCGCACACTCCGGGAGCAGTTCCTGAAGAAGTGCGACCCCGCAGGCGTGGTGGTGCCGCTGTGCAAGTAAGGATGAAGGCGGAAGGATGAAGGATGAAGGGAAGACGCTTCCTTCAGCCGCAGGGGCAACGGCCTTGTGTAAATGTCTTCTTAACGGAAAATATATTTGTGACCAAACGAACTGTCTTACCTTAGGGAAATGCTGAAATTCTGAAAGACTGAAACGCTGAAAAAGTGCGTTTTTTGTGAGCATTTGGGCGCGGTGTCATAGTGTGGAATGTGTGCGTGTTTTGAGGTGATGGTGCGAAGAGAAATGCGCACGCTGTAACGGGAATTGGCAGGGATAAGATACGATGGCGGACAGGGGGAACGCAAGGGGGAGCGGCGCGAAGGTGCTATGTGCCGGTTGCGGAAGATCATAGCCTGCGGCGCATCACAAGGGAACTTGCGTGTGCATTGTAAGATAGCCGTTTGTGAGTTTCGGTGCATGGCACATGGGTGCATGAGGCGGGGAGGCATGATGGGCCTCGGCTGATGCGAAAGGGAATTCGCAGTGCATTAGTGGGTAGGGGCTGATTGCATTGCCCCTTGCAAGCATGCCGAGCTGGGTTGAGCCGAATTAGATGGTGACCGAACCACGAACACAACCCGGTCTTATGAAGGGCAACGCCGAACGGATTTGTGACTCCAAAACCCCGCCGCGTTTGCGGGAACGGTAATGAAGCACTGTGGGAACTTGGTATCCAACGGAGGTCCAGTGAGAGCAGAAGGTAGGAGGCCGAGGCGAGTTTTGACATCCATCGTCGCGGCGAGTGTTGTGCTGTTGCTGTGGCTGCTTGCCGGTTGTGCATCGCCGCAAGAAAAGGCGCAGAAGCTGTTCGGGGAAGGGAAGTATCAGGAAGTGGTGGCACAGTATCCCGACACTCCGGCTGCCGAGCAGGCGAGGCAGAAGCTGGCCGAGAAGTTGTACAACGAAGGGAAGTTCGAGGACCTGATCAAGACCTACGGTCAGACGCCGCTGGCGCTCAAGGCCAAGGCTCAACTCGATGAGCAGGCGGCAAAGAAGCTGTTCGACGTAAAGGATTACGAGGCGGTTCTGAAGCAATACCCGAACTCGTCGCTCGCCGGCATCGCCCGTGATTCTCTGGCCCAAAAACTCTACGGCGATATGTACTCCAACCCGGAAGGCTGGGAGAAGGTGCAAGCGCAATATCCGAACATCAATGATCCGAACCCCAGGGCCACCGTCGCCAAGGAAGAATTGGAGCGGATCATGCACTTGTCGAAGAAGGAGAAGATGGCGGCGCTCGAAACGTTCGTCCAGAATCCTAAGGTCCAGAAGACACTGGCTGACGCCAAGGCCCGCAAAGAACTGGCGAAGATGAAGGCGGGAAAGTAGAGCGAAATCCATTCAGGCCGCACGGCGGACTTCTGGTCGAAGACTCCTGTGAGGTTTGGGATTCCGTTCCGAAGACGGAACGGAATGACAAGGATTGGTAGCGGGTTGGCGGGGATCCGTTTTTCGCCCACCCCCGGAGGGTGTGGAGTAGTGTCGTTAGGGGGGCAAGGCGATGAAGAGGCGACCGGGAGGCCGCCGGAAGTAAACGGTGGGAGGTCGCGCCATAGGGGGACAGCCGACCGCCGTATCTACGACTGAACCGGGTTGGTACGGACAACTACCTGCTATCTACTCTGCGCGGCAGAGTCAGATAAGAACTTCGATAACCCTCAAATACGCTGAGGTCAGCACATGGTCAAGGTCATCTCCGTAAGTGTCATGGCGCTTTTTGTTGCGGCTCTCCTGTCCACATCTTGCAAGAAAGATGACAGTGATAACAGTAATGAGGAACCGCTGCCGGCAGGGTTACAGTACGTGTACAACGACACCCTGTATATCATACCGGATTCGGCTGTTGCGTATGCCGGCCCGCGTGACACGCCGAATCATTTAGATGTGCATGCCTACCTGTATGCAGAGTATCTTATTGCCTCAGATTCGATTCGAAATGGGGGACGACAGGTCTTTCATGGCGAGTTTGCTCAGTATCGATTGTTACCCTGGAACGAACGGTACATGCATTTGCCTGCGCCGTTCACCCACGATGTGATGACAGACACCCTTGCGAGCTACTACTTCATGATTGGCCATTTCTCCTCACAGTTTGGTTGGGGCTGGCAGGATACCTACAACGGCGGAAGCAATCCGTGGGCTCAGGCGGGAAGCGCGGATTGGACGCAGCCTGCTGCGGGTTTGGCAGCCGATAATGTGAACACTATCGCATTTGATGGTGAATCAACTATGATGAGCCGTTACCGCGCGATGATTACCAAACGGCCAAGGTAGACCATCTATCAGGCGACGCAGTCTGGTCCTCAGGCCGCAAGACGGGAAGTACGGCCTTGAGGGTAAAGCGCCTTAGGAATTCTATTTTTCGCCCACACCCGGAGGGTGTGGAGTAGTAATAGTTAGGCGGGCCGGTCTTAGACCGGCCCCTACATCCGGCGGCGCACTGCTGTGAGCCCCTACGATCGTGTCCACGACATATGCATGGCGGGCGAGGCAATTGGCCCCTACACGGAGGGTAATCATGGCGGCTACTGAGCTTGTTCTTGATCCAAAGACCACGGCACTGGTGGTGATTGATTTGCAGAAGGGGATTGCCAGCCGGACGACGGCGCCGCATGCGGCGGAGACGGTGGTGAAGAATTGCGCGCGGTTGGCCGATGAATTTCGCAAGCGGGGCGGGACGGTGGTGCTGGTGCATGTGGTCTTCTCCGGGGACTACGGCGACAGGCTGGTGCCGCTCTCGGACATGCCGCAGACCATTCCCGCGGTGCTGCCGCCGGATTGGAGTGACTTTGTTCCGGAGATCAAACCGCGCAAGGGTGATCTGGTCATCATTAAGCGGCAGTGGGGCGCGTTTTACGGAACCGATCTGGATCTGCAACTGCGGCGGCGGGGGATTGTCACCGTGGTGCTGGGCGGCATTGCGACGAACATGGGTGTGGAGTCTACGGGACGCAGCGCCTTCGAGCATGGCTATCAGCAGATTTATGTCGAAGACGGCATGGCCTCCTTCAGCGCGGAAATGCACACGTTTGCGATTCAGAATATTTTTCCGAGGATCGGACGGGTGCGGAGTGCGGAAGAGGTTTTGGCGGGGTTGGCGGGGTAGGAAGATGCATCCCTTAGTTCCCTCGTGAGCGCAACCCCCTTGCCCCCGCTGAAGCGGAGGGAATGTGAGGAAGATTCGGGAACGGGTATGTTTCGGCCGGGTTGTGTTTGTGGGTGCGGCCAGTGCGTGATCCGGCTCAACCCGGCTCGGCAGGGGTGGGATGCAGTCGGGACGACACATTGGGGCGAAGAGAAAGCCCGCTCCTTGCGGAACGGGCTTTCGAAACGAACGATCTTTGAAAGCGACTACGCCGGGACGGCGGCCGACTTCTTGGCGACGATGGCCTTGAGATCTTCGAAGGTGATGGACTTGGGACGTTCAATGGGCTCGCCCCACGCGCGGCTCATCACGAGCTGGGCACACATGCCGAGCGCGCGGGAGACGCCGAACATCACGGTGTAATACTGCGCCTGCGTCACGCCGTAGCTGTGAATCAAGCTGCCCGACATGGCATCCACGTTTGGCCATGGATCTTTGATCTTCTGGATGGTTTGCAGGATCTTCGGCACGACGTCGTAGACCTGGCAGGCCAGCTTGAAGACCGGCGAATTCGGAATGTGCTTCTCGCCGAAGGCGCGGAAGGCCACAAACCGGGGATCGGTGATGCGCAGCACGGCATGGCCGTAGCCCGGGATCACGCGACCGGCGCCGAGAGTTTCGCGCGCGAACTTGTCGAGTTCTTCATCCGACGGATTGCCGCCGAACTGCTTCAGAGTGGCTTCGAGCCACGCGAGGCATTCCTGATTGGCCAGACCATGCAGCGGGCCGGCCAGACCGTTGAGACCGGCGCTGATGGCATAGTACGGATCGGACAGCGCGGACGCGACGCAATGCGAGGTGTGCGCGGAGACGTTGCCGCCTTCATGATCACTGTGCAGCACCATGTACAGACGCATAAGGTCCGCAAAGCTGCCGTCGGGATCCTTGGTGCCCATCATGTACGCGTAGTTGCCGGCCCAATCCAGATCGGCATTCGGCTCGATACGCGGACCGAGATCATACTTCCAGCGATAGACTGCCGCGCCGATGGTGCCGATGCGGGCGATAATGTCGAGGGAATCTTCGAGCGCGGCTTCCCAGTATACGTCCTTCTTCATGCCTTCGTCGTAGCGCTTGCGGAAAATCGAATCGCGCTCCATCGCAAGAATCAGGGTGTTGAACACGGCCATCGGATGGCTGTCCTTGGGGAAGGCATCCAGCATCTTCCACACATAGCCGGGGACCTTGTTACGCTTGGCAAGATCCGCCTGCAGGTCCTTGACTTCGGCCTTCGTCGGCAGATCGCCGGTCAGCAGCAGCCAGAGGGTTTCTTCGGGCGATTTTTCCACGAGATCCATGAGGGGGATGCCGCGGATAATGAGGCCCTTGTCCGGCGGTACCAGAGAGGTATCGCAAAGCAGACCCAGAACTCCGCGTTGACCGCCGAGCAGGGCACCGACCGAGACTTGAGAAATGACAACGTCGCCGTTCGCTTTCTGAAAGTCTTTCAACGCATTTCTGTACTCGGGCACAGTGGTGCGCAGTTTTTCAACAAGCAGTGACATGACTATCATCCTTTTGAATTTCTTTAAATTGCAGAGTGATCTGCACCGCCCACGGGTGTAATTTCCAGTGGACAACTTTGTTCAGAATATCGCATTTTGGGCTGACAAAGTCAACTCAATTGCGTAAATTGATAATCGATGAGCCGTTCCCCTACCGTTTTACTGCTTGAGCAGCTCGACCTCTTCGCTGTTCCCCCTCCTCCCCCGCCGCCTTCTGCCGAGCCTGTGGTGCGCCCTCGCGGCCCCCGCCACCAGCCGCAAGGTGATGTTTATGATATGGAAAAGTTCTTCACTGTGATCAATCGCACGGCATTCCGGAACGGTATCGCACCGTGTGTGCTGCGCTGGTCACGGAATCGCTGGCGGGTGACACTGGGGTTGTGCGATGTCAAACGGCGTGTGATCACGCTGAACTGTGCGCTGGACGACGCCCGCGTTCCGGATATGGTGATTGCACAAGTCATGCATCATGAGATGCTGCATCTGCTGTATGGCTTCTCCGAGGCGAAGAACGGCACGCGGCGTTTCCACACTCCGGAATTCCGTCGCTCGGAGAAGGCTTTCCCCGGTTATGCCGACGTGGACACGTGGCTGGGACAGAATTGGCCGATGAGAGGCCGTCCGGCAAAAAAACAGAAAACCACGGACAGTCAGTTTCTGAAATACCTTGAGCTGATGTGCCCTTGAAGAAAAGGCTGAAAGGCTGAAAGAATACCGGGCGTAGGGGAGGGTTAAGGTCTTCCGCAACCCTCCCGTCTTGGCGATTGCCGGGATCATAACGGGCGGGTTGCGCGTGAGGCATTCTCTGAGGTGTGGCATCTTCTGCTTAACCCGCCCCTACACGGGGTGTACACGCAGGGATCACAACGGGCGGGTTGCGCATGTTGCATTCTCTAACATGTAGCATCTGTCCGCTTAACCCGCCCCTACAAGATTTTGCGGTGGATGGCGCAGCCACATTCATCAGTCGCGGTCGTAGAGAGCTGGATCGCGGGGGATGTCGAAGGTTTCGCCACGGTGGCCGTTGAGGGTTACTCGCGCTGTGAAGGGAATGGAGCGGTCAATCGAAAGGGAAACCGAGCAGTATTTGGTGAGCGAGAGCACAAGTGCGCGGCGGACGAGTTCTTCGGTGATCTCATCTCCAGTTATACGCGCGTGGAAGCAAAGAGATTTCGCGATTTTGGGAGGGTGATCCGCCCGCGTGACTTCGACATCGAGTTCGTAAAGTGTAAAGTCCTTGCGGCTTTTTTTCAGAATGTCCACGACGTCAATCGAGACGCAGCCGCCGCAGGCGATGATGAAAAGTTGAAAAGGATCATTGGCGCCGCCTCCGCCTCCACTGGCAACGCCGGTGTCGAAGGCTACCCAATGATTGGAATCGGATTTGGCCACGAAGGCGTGACCGTCAACGTGTCTGATGCATACTTTCAAGGGAACCTCAATCTGGTTTCCTGTGTACTACAGTGGGAAAATACGGAGTAGAGTTTTGAAGAGCTACGCTTTGCTGATGGCGATTCTGCTGGCCGCCTGCGCGGCGGTATTCGCCCAGGAAGGGCCGCCTGTACCTGTGAAGGCCGTGTGGAACCAGTCGGGAATTTCCGCCGGCGGCAGCGCCGTGCTGGCGGTGGTGTTTGACGTGCCCAAGGGGCATCACATTACCGACGTGGATAACGGCCTGTTTCTTGTTGAGACCCATGACACGCTGGGGCTGACCTTCGATAGCGCGCAGTTTCCGGCGGGGACCAAATACAAAGGCGACCGGGTTTATCAGGGCAAGGTGGTAGTGCGGGTGCCGGTGAAAGCGGCCGGCGACGCCAAAGCGGGGCAGTATGCGTGGCCGATTCACATCGGTTACCAGATGTGCCAGGAGTTCGGGCAGGAGGTATGCTTCCTGCCGATGGACCGGGACCTGGAGGTGACGGCGACGATTGTGCCGCAGGGCACCGCGGTCACGGCGGCGAATGCAGATGTGTTCTCGCCGCAGGCGGCTCCGGCAGAAGATACCGGCGGAACGACTCTGGAAGCGCGGCTGATTGCGGCGCTGAACAAGGGATCGTGGCTGGCGTTTCTGCTGGTGTTTGTCGGTGGAATTCTGGCGAGCTTTACGCCGTGCGTCTATCCGGTGATTCCGATTACCATCGGCTACATCGGCGGGGCGAGCCGGGGCAAATTGCACGGCCTGTGGCTGTCGTTTATCTATGTGCTGGGCATTGCGGTGATCTACAGTTCACTGGGGCTGATCTCCGCGGCGACGGGCACGCTGTTCGGTTCGATTTCGGGTTCGCCGATTGTGACCTTTACGGTGGCGGCGATCTTTGCGATCATGGGTGTCAGCATGCTGGGCGCGTTTGAAATCGCGCTGCCGTCCTCATTGCAGTCGAAGATGCAGGGGGGAGGCCCCAAGCGCGGACTGTTCGCGCCGCTGGTGCTGGGCATGGTGTCGGGACTGGTGATGGCGCCGTGCGTCGGCCCGGTGATTGTGGCGCTGTTGGCGTGGGTTTCGCGCAACGGCAATCTGCTGTTCGGCTGGTCGCTGCTGTTCGTATTCTCGCTGGGATTGGGCGTGCTGTTTTTGGTGATCGGCACGTTTTCCGGAGCGATTCAGGCGCTGCCGAAGGCCGGCGCGTGGATGGACAATGTGAAGAAGGGTTTCGGCTGGATCATGTTGTTCGGCGCACTGTACATGCTGCGCCTGGCGATTCCCGAGCCCTTCAAGACCGGCGCGTGGGCGGTGCTGTTGATTACGATGTCGGTGTTTGTCGGCGCGTTCGATTCGCTTGGGGAGTATCCCAGCGGAGCGCGGCGGCTGGGCAAAGCGGTGGCGCTGATGGTGTTTCTGGTCGGCGCGATTTTCCTCTTCAAGGCGATAGGTCCCGCCGGAAACATGGCGGCGGTGGCCGATAAGCAGGAAGTGGCGTGGCTGGTGAACAGGGAGCCGGAAGCGTGGACGACGGCGAAGGATCAGAGCAAGCCGCTGCTGGTGGACGTTTACGCCGACTGGTGCGTGGCCTGCAAAGAGCTGGACGAAAAGACCTACGTGGTGCCCAACGTGATTCAGCGCACGGGCAGTTTTGTGCGGCTCAAACTGGACTTTACCAAGCAGAACGCATGGGTGGAAGATATGAAGAAGAAATATAAGATCACCGGCATGCCGACGGTGATGTTGTTCAGTCCGTCCGGCGAGGAAATCACGCGGTTTACCGGGTTCAAGTCAGCGGACGACTTTGTGGCCCTGCTCGATCAGCACAATCTGTAACTCATCTTCGCAAGGAGCGATAACGCATGTCTCATTTGATGGAAATTAATGACGCGGATTTTGAAGAGAAGATTCTCCGCGCGGATAAACTGGCGGTACTGGATTTCGGAGCCGAGTGGTGCGCCCCCTGCAAAAAGGTGGAGGCCATGCTTGCGGAGCTGGCCCCCAAATGGCAGGACAAGGTGGTGATCGGAACGCTGGATATTTCGGCCAGTCCCGAAGTGCCGCGCCGCTACGGCGTGCTCAATATTCCGCAGGTGCTGTTCTTCAAGAACGGCCAGCTTGTGGAGACGGTGACCGGCGTTCTGCCGCGCGCCAAGTTCGAGGAGAAACTGAAGAACCACTCTGCATAACAGGATCCGGAGCGGGCACGGCATGCCGTGCCCCTACGACGGACCCGTGATCGCGAATCCTTGCGTCTATTTCTTCGTCGTTTTCTTAGGTGTTTTGGTGGCTGCCGCGGCTTTGGTCGCGGCAGCTTTTTTTGGTGCGCGCTTGGGCGGGGCGGCGGGCTCTGCGACGGGAGTCTCGGCGGCCACCGGGGCCGGAGCCTCTTCGGTTCCGCTGAGGGCCTCCAGCTTCGTCTTCAGGTCCTCGAGCTTGTCTTCGAGGCGTTTGCGTTCGCGCTCGCTGGTGCGGGCAATCTGTCCGGCATGGCCGGCACCCAGCCACTGGCCGAGTCCCGCGTTATGTTTCGTGGCCTGCAGTTCCTTTTCGACGTGGAGGATCTTGAGCTTCAGATCCCGAGCTTTATGCGCAGTAGCGTCATCCATGACTCTTCTCCTTGCGTGTTAGGTTCGCCATCGGGGGCAGCATCTCGCGGGGAGGCCTGATCCCGGTTGCATCACAAAAAAATGTCAGTAACGGCTGCGGCGCAGAAGGAGCATCCTCAATGCGGATGGCCTGCTCCAGCCGGCGCAGCCCCTCGCCGGCGTCAATCGCCTTTGACCAGCAGACCGTGGCAATGAGATCGCCGGCGGCCACCGGGTCGCCCTGCTGCCGTTCGAAAACTACGCCGGCGCTGTGGTCCACCGGATCGGTGGCCTTGCGCCGCCCCGCTCCCAAATCCACCAGCGCAAAACCCACATCGCGGGCCGCGACGCGGGAGATAAATCCGTCGCGCGGAGCGCGAATTTCACAGCGATGGGCCGGCGTCCACTGCAGGTGGTAAGACTCAATGGCTTCCGCATTCGATCCCTGCGCGGCGGCGATTTCCTTGAACTTCTCGAATCCCGCACCGCTGGCCAGAGTGTGGTCAAACAGCGCCGCCGCATCGGTCATAGTGGCGGATTCCCCGCCGAGCCAGAGCATGGCCGCGCCGAGAGCCCGGCAGAGATCGAGCAGCCGCTTGTCCCCTTCACCGCTGCGCAGAATCTGGAGGCACTCGATAATCTCCGGGGCATTGCCCGCGGCTTTGCCGAGGGGCTGCTCCATGCCGGTGCCGAAAACGACCGTGCGGACACCTTCGGCAGCAGACCAGCGTACCAGCATCTGTGCCAGTTCACGCGCTTCCTCTTCGCTGCGCAGAAAGCCGCCGTCGCCGACCTTAACGTCCATCACCAGCGCATTGGTACCCTCGGCGATCTTCTTGGAGAGAATACTGGCGGCGATGAGCGGCGGAATGGACACCGTAGAGGTCACGTCGCGCAGCGCGTAGAGCTTGCGGTCGGCAGGCACCAGTTCGGCGGTCTGCGCGCCGAAGGCACAACCGGTCTCGCGCAGGACCTTCTCGAATTCGCACTCACTAAGGCCGACGCGGAAACCGGGGATGCTCTCCAGTTTGTCAAGCGTGCCGCCGGTGTGCCCCAGGGCCCGTCCGGAGATCATCGGCACATGCACGCCCGCCGCGGCGACCACGGGCGCGACGATGAGCGAGGTCTTGTCGCCGACACCGCCGGTGGAGTGCTTGTCCACCTTGATTCCGGGTACGGACGACAGATTGAGCCGCTTGCCGGAATCGATCATCGCCTTCAGGAAACAGCGGCCTTCATCTTCCGTCAATCCCTGAAAGTAGATGGCCATGAGCAGCGCGGACATCTGGTAGTCCGGCACGTCGCCGTGGGTGAAGCCTTCCATCAGCGCGGAGATTTCCTGACAAGCCAGCGTGCCGCCGCCCTGCTTTTTTGCAATCAGTTCGACAACCAGCACGCTATTTTTTCCTCTCCGGGATGCGCATCCCGTCGGGAATCGTGGAATCCTTTTCGATGATCACAATCCCGTCGCGTACCGCGTAGCCCGCGCCGTCGATGTCCGGGCAATCGTCGCCCGGGTCAATGGTCACGCCATAGCCGATGCGCGCGTTTTTGTCCACGATGGCGCGGCGGATCATGGTATCGCCGCCGATGCCTACGTCGGGCCGGTGCAATTCACGGTTCTCTTCCAGCATATCGGGAGTTTCGAAATAGTCCGCGCCGACCATGACCGTGTCGGAAATGTTGACGCCGCTCTTGAACATGCCGCGCGTTCCGAGAATACTGTGGTCCACGGTAATGGCGTCACCCTGTACGCCGGAGCAGATCAGGCTCTGGTTGATGCGGCTGTTGCCGAGACGGGCTCCGGGAAGGAAACGCGCGCGGGTGAACAGGCGCATCTGGGGATCGAACAGCTCAAAGCGGGGAGAGTGATCGGTGAGCGCGAGGTTCGCTTCATAGAACGTGCCGATCGTTCCGATGTCTTCCCAATAGCCGGAAAACGGATAGGCGTATACCCGGTGCTGCCGGATGGCATTGGGGATGACGTCCCTGCCGAAGTCCGGGCCCACATCCTGATGGACAATATCTTTCATCGCATCATAGCGAAGAGCGTAGATGCCCATGGAGGCCATGAACACCGGACCATGTCCCGGCAGATTCTTGTCGCCGTTGAACAGCCCGGGGGCGAGATCCCAGCCTTTCACCAGATCGAGGGACTTGGGCTTTTCGCAGAAGTCCGTCACGCGTCCTTCGGAATTCATGCGCAAGATGCCGAACCGGCCGATTTCCGAGGCGCGCACGGGCAACGCGGCGATAGTGATGTCGGCCCTTTGCTGACGGTGCAGCGCCACCATCACGCGGTAATCCATGCGGTAGATGTGATCGCCGGAGAGGATCAGCACATCATCCGACTGGGTGGGACGGATGTGGCGCAGATTTTTGCGCACGGCATCCGCCGTCCCCTGATACCAATCCATGTTTTCGGGAGTCTGCTCGGCGGCGAGAATCGTCACAAAGCCTTCGCGGAAAGCGTCGAAATTGTAGGTGAGGGCAATGTGGCGATTGAGGGAAGCCGAGTTGAACTGGGTGACGACAAAGATGCGATAGACATCCGAGTTCAGGCAATTGGACACCGGAATGTCAATCAGGCGATACATCCCACCGAACGGCACAGCCGGTTTGGAGCGATGTTTGGTTAGCGGATGCAGACGCGTGCCGCGCCCGCCGCCGAGAATTACGGCAACGGTTCTTTCCATGTTCGTTAATCCAGTTGCGGTTTCAAACTTCCGTTCACGACATCTCTTCAAGTTTATGCAGGACCGTCTCTGCCAGCGATTGGGCTTCCTTCTCATCGGGCGCTTCGGCAAAGACGCGCACGATGGGCTCGGTATTGGAGGCGCGCACCTGCACCCAGGATTGCGGCAGAGTCCACTTGAGCCCGTCCAGATGATCGGCATCGCCGAGCGAGACTTTTGATTCGACGGTTTGAAGGGCGCGGCGCAGTTGCTGAACGTCGTCGAAGGCCAGACGCCGCTTGACCAGATGGTAGCGGGGAAGGGAGGCGAAATATCCCGACGCCGTCTGGCCGGACTCGAGCAGCGCCTCAAGGATCAGAGCGATACCGACTGCGGTGTCGCGCGCGGCATGAATGGCGGGAAACATGACGCCGCCGTTGCCTTCGCCGCCGATGACCGCGCCGATCTCCTTCATCTTTCGCGCCACGTGCGCTTCGCCGACCTTGGTGCGGGTAACCGATACACCATAGCGTGCGGCAATATCTTCGATGGCACGGGTGGTGGAGCAGTTGGCGACGACCGGGCCGCGCTGATACCGCAGCACGATATCCGATGCGGCAACGACGGTGAGTTCCTCGCCGGCGGGCTGGCCATTCTCGAGGATCACGACGAGGCGGTCCGCGTCGGGGTCCACCACAAAGCCAATATCCACCTGCGCGGCTTTCATCGCGGTGCAGACGTCGCCCAAGTGTTCGGGCACCGGTTCGGGATTGCGCGGAAAGATACCCGTGGGGGCCAGATGGAAGCCGACGACCTCGCATCCCAATTCTTCAAGGAGTGTTTTGAGCAGCATGCCGCCGGCGCCGTTGACGGCATCGAGCCCGACCTTGAAGCGGCGGGCTTGCAGTTCGGCGCGGCGGAGAAAGGGGATGGCGAGCACGGCGTCCACGTGGCGATAGAAGGCGAGGTCATCCTTCTCGAATGAACCCACTTCCACCACCGTGACGGAGAACTGAGCATCGGATTCCACCATGGCGCGCAGCTTGTTGCCGTCGGCCTCATCGAGGAAGATTCCATCCGGACCGTAGAACTTGAAGGCGTTCCACTCGAGAGGATTGTGGCTGGCGGTAATGGCGATGCCGCCGCGCGCATGATGATGCTCGACCGCAAGGCCGATGGTGGGCGTGGGGACGATGCCGACATCGATGACGCGGGCGCCCGACCCGGACAGACCGGCGAAGGCCGCCGCGCGCATCATCCATTTGGAGATGCGGCTGTCACCGCCCACGACCACCGGGCCGGGTTTACAGAGGCCGCCGAAAGCTTCCGCCCAGCGCAGCGCGACTTGCGGAGTCATGGATTTGCCGATCACGCCCCGGACGCCCGAGACGGAGATCATAAGAGGGGGATCTACCATTTGCCGGGCCATTGGTTGCCGATGTATTCCGCAAGGGCTTCAAGAAACTGTTTGTCTTCAGCGGTGAAGGCGGCTTTCTCTTTGCCGTCGATGTCAATTTCGCCGATAATTTTGCCTTTGGCGCGGATGGGAACGACGATTTCCGAGCGCGTATCGGCGAAGCAGGCGAGGTAGCGCGGATCGCTCTGCACGTCGTCGACGATGATCGTCTGTTTCTCGCGCACGGCGGCGCCGCAGACGCCTTCGCTGATGGGTATCTTTTTGTGTTCGGTTTCTTCGGGGCCGCTCCACGGGCCGAGGACGAGGTTTTCGCCCTTTACCCAGTAGATGCCGACCCAGTCATAATGCCGGTCCAGTTCGCGCAAACCGCCGCAGATGCTGAGGCAGAGTTCGCGGAAGTCTTCGTCTTCGACACCGCTTAGGAATTCTTGAAGATTCGTCACGTTTCTCTCGTATGAATGTTACACCAGTTTAAGAAGGTATCTACCGGCCATGTCGAGGGACAGTTCGCCGCCGTGAGCGGGCCTTTGGCAGCGACCTCCACGCCATAACGAATTTCCCACAGGCCGTCTACAATGTGAGCATCGGGGTTGAGCGGCACGGGGACGCGCGCGGCTTCGCACTGTGCCAGCCAGCGCCAGTCCAGATCAAGTCGGTGCGGATTGCTGTTGAGTTCGATGGCTTTGCCGTGCCGGGCGGCGCACTCGATGAGCCGCTCGTGGTTTACCGGGTAGCCGATGCGCTCGAGGAGCAGCCTTCCCGTGGCGTGACCGAGGATGTCCACGTGGGGATTCTCCAGCGCGCGGCAGAGGCGATTCGTCGCTTCGTCCTCGGTCATGGCAAAGCCGGTGTGAATCGAGGCGATCACGAAATCGAAGCCTGCGAGCAGGTCATCATCGAAGTCGAGACGGCCATCGGCGTGAATATCGACCTCCGTTCCCTTAAGAACGCGGAACGGGGCGACTTCACGATTCAGCTCATCGATCTCTTTCCACTGGGCGCGGACGCGGTCGGGGGTGAGGCCGTGGGCGTAAGCTGCCGCCTGCGAATGGTCGGCAATGCCCAGATATTCATAGCCCTTGTCGATCATGGCCGTGACCAGTTCGCGCAAGGTGCTGTGGCCGTCGGACGCGGGCGTGTGGCAATGCAGAATGCCGCGAATGTCGGACAGCGCGACCGGAGTGGGGAAGGTGCAGCTACCGGCGGCAACGACCGTATCGGCGCTCTCGCGCAAGGCAGGCGGAACGTATTCCAAGCCGAGGGCGGAGTAGACGTCTTGCTCTGATTGCGCCGGAAGCTGCTCGGGATCGACGCCGCGCCGGGCCGCAATGGCGAGCAGGGCGCGGACATGGTCCTTTGATCCGGTGACGATGACCTTGCGCAGCGCCGCCTGTTGCGGCGGGATCAGGGACAGTTCGACGGGGAACCGTGCCGCGGTTGCGCCGCGCAGAATTGGGCCGGTGTCTGTCCAGGTGAAGCCGGAGTGCTGCTCGATGCTGCGGCGGACCGATGACAGGGCATCGGGCAAGGCGATGACGAGCACATCCAGGTCGCCGACGGTCTCCAAGCATCGCCGCAAGCTGCCGCCGAAGAAGACCTCTTGAATTCCGGGAATGGCTGCGAGGCTCTGGCGAACGGCTTCGGCGGCGCGGTCGGCATGGTGCCGCAGATGGCGGCCCGATACCGTCTTTAAAAACTCCAGACTGATGCGGAATTTCTCCGCAGTTTTGGCGCCGAAGCCCGGGAGCCGGGAGACGATGTCCTGATGCAGGGCCGATTCCAGCTCATCCAGCGAGGTGACGCGGCCTTCTTTCCAAAGGACGCGGGCCTTTTTGACGCCGAGGCCTTCGATGCGAAGCAGATCGAGCACGCCGGGCGGGACCTTTTGCTGCGCGGCATCGAGATCGGAGAAAGTGCCGCGGGACGAGATCTCGATCAGGGCGGACGCAATGCCGGGTCCGATGCCTTTGATTTGCTGGAGGCGGTTCTGGGCAATCAGGGCATCGAGGGGCTCTGCTTGAGCTTCCAGCATGCGGGCGGCATTGTCATAGGTGCGGGCGCGGAAAGAATCCTCGCCGAGCAGGTCGAGCAACAATGCATAGTGCCGCAGAAGGGCGGAAGCTGCTTGAGGAGTCACTTAAGAAAAGGCTGAAAGGCTGAAACGCTGAAATACTGAAAAGGGAACGTAGCCGCGCAAGGCAGCCCTGCGCGGCTACGGACCGATTATGCTTCGACTTCTGCCATATGGAACAGGCCGACGAACTCGCGCATGAACGCGGGGAGGTCATCGGGACGGCGGGAGGTGACCAGATTGCCGTCCACGATCACTTCGGCATCGTGCCATTTGGCGCCGGCGTTGATCATATCATCTTTGATGCCCGGATAGCTGGTGACCTCCCGGCCCTTTAAGACTTCCGCCGAGGCGAGTACCCAGCCGCCGTGACAGATACAAGCCACAGGTTTGTTCTTGCGGAACATGTCGCGCACGAGGTTGCGGATGGAACTGGATTGGCGGAGCTTATCGGGAGCCCAGCCGCCGGGGATCACCAGCCCGGCCAACTCGGATTCCTTGATCTGATCGGCGGTGCGGTCTACGGTGGCCGGGTAGCCATGCTTGCTTTTGTAGACGTCGGCGCTGCCTGTGCCGACGAGCAGCACTTCGGCGCCGGTTTCCCGCAGGCGATAGACGGGGTACCACACTTCCATGTCCTGATAATCCTGCTCGATGAGCACGGCGAATACGGCTTTCTTTAAGTTCATGATTACTCCTTGGCGAGATGGGTTCTTTTTAATAGTTCAGCGACGCGACGATTTGCAAGCAGGACGGGAGCCTGCATGAGCAGGACTCCGCCGATGACCAGCAGGCCGCCGGTAATCAGCGGCAGGCTGAGAGCTTCTCCGAGAATCAACACCGAGAGGGCCGTGGTGACCACCGGCTGCGGGGTGGTCATGATGGCCACCTGCGAGGGGTCCACGCGCTTGAGCAGCGCGAACCAGACCGTATATGAAATACAGGTGCTCATGATACCCGAGTAGGCGGTGCCGATCCACCCGCGCCACGTCAGGATGGAATAGTCCTGCGCGAGGGCGGGTTTGATCAGAAAGGGCAGCCCCATCAACGTTCCGACCATCAGGCAGGCGAGGGTGGCCTGCACCGCGCCGTACTTGGCGACTAATGGCTTGGCGAACACGGTGTACCCGGCCCAGGCAAACATGCTGACGGTGATGAGCGCATCGCCGCCGAAATTCTCGGTGCCGAGAATCGGCGTGCGGCTGGAGGTGACCACCAGCACCAGTCCGAGAACGGACACGCTGATGGCGACGACTTTGAACCGTTGCAGCTTTTCATAGCCGAGGACGGTGGAGAGCACGAGGGCGATGACCGCCGTAGCACCGTAGATCAGCGATGCGTGGGACGGTACCGAGTGTTTCATGCCCACCAGATAGAACAGTTGATTGGCCGGTACCGCCAGCGCGCCGAGCAGCAGGACGCGCGGCCAATCCTTGCGGTCAATCCTCGGCCAGGCTTTCAGGACAACCGTGGCGGTGAGCAGGCCGGCCAGGCCGATGACAAAGCGCCAGAAGGCGAAGGCCAAGGACGAGAATTCGGCGAGTCCGACCTTTACAAACAGATAGCCGCCCGAACTGATAGCCACATGCAGCAGCATCAGGCTGAAAACGGTTCTGCGAAACTGCGGCATCATCCGGCGCGGTGAACTCTCTTCGGCTGTAGATGGGCGAGCGAGGGCTTCGCCGGGACTATGGGATGTTCGAAAGATTGCTGACGGCCTCCGGCCGCGGTCAAGTTCACAAAAAAGGGGCTGTGCCGGTTGGGCTTAATCAAGCCCGAAGGCTGACAGGACGGCTGCCGTATCGGACAGATCATTGAACACGACGTCCGCATTGGATACTCTCAGATCCTCCGCCGTAAAGGCTCCGCCGGTGGCCACGCCCATCGTCATCAATCCGGCCAATTTGCCGCCTTCGATGTCATGGATGGTGTCCCCGATGACCCATGTGTCCTCAGGGGCAAAGTCCCGGTGATAGAAGGCTGAAGCGTTGCGCAGCGCATCGTGCAGAATATCGAGTCGGCGGTGATGGACGTCGCCGAAACCGCCGACCGGGAAATAGGAGTTCAAGCCAAAGAAACCGATCTTGAGCCGCGCCCCTGCCTCCATGTTGCCGGTGCCGAGGGCGAGGGCCGCCGTGTTTTCCCGGACTTTAAGGGCCTCGAGGAGGTCGATGACTCCGGGCAGCACCTTGGCTTTGGGGGTGGCGGCGATAGAGGCCGGCAATTCTTCGAGGTAGACCTCTCGGAAGCGGGCAAAGTTGTCCTCCGGAGTGCCACTCAGGCCGGAGAGTTCATGGAGTTCGCGGAAAATGATCGGATCGGTGCGGCCATGGAGTTGGAGGCGGTCGACGGCCGCATGCATTCCGAAGACTTTGACATAGGCGGCATCGAAAGCCCGCCGTGTGGCCCCATCCAAGTGCGTGAGAGTCCCGTCGATATCGAAGATTAGAAGCTTCACAAGAATCCCTGAACAATTGAGTTAGCAACAATCTATGACAAGGCGAGCAGAAAATCAAGAGACTCCCACGGCGTTCACCCTTGACAATTCGCTGCGAGACTCCTATCTTAGAGTTGTCCATCAAACTGTAAATTAGCCTTTTGCGACAGGCCGCGGCTTTGGTGCCGCTGGGGCCCGACAGACTCTCCTTGAAACTGACTCCCACCTGCTACGGTTTCACTATTGCAAGTACTGAACCTACCCGATCACCTCCTCTCGCGCTCTTCCTTTACGGCGGAGTTTCCACTGGATCGTCCGGCCTGGCCGGCGCTGCTGACTGTGCCTCTGGCGGCCCTTTATGGGCCTGCCGCGGATGTTTACCATCGTGTCTTCGATGCGATGCACGTTTTTCACGCGCCCGCACCGGTGATCTCTGTGGGGAACATTGTAGTGGGAGGCACAGGCAAAACGCCCTGCACGATCGCTCTGGCGCAGATGCTTGCAGACCTTGAGCCGGCATTGGCAGAGCCTAATGCCGTTGCGATCCTCAGCCGGGGATTCGGGAGGGCCACCAGCGATATGGTGGTGGTGGATACGGATTCGGACTACCACCGCACCGGGGATGAACCGCTGCTGATCAAACAGGCAGTGCCGAAACTGGCCGTGCTGGTGCATGTCAATCGGAACAAAACGGCAGTCTTTGCCGTGTCGAAATTCGGGTCGAAGATCCTGCTGCTGGATGACGGCTTTCAGAATCGGAGGCTGGCGCGGGACTTGGACCTTGTGCTGCTGGATGGTGCGCATCCCTTCGGGAATGGCAAGGTGCTGCCTGCCGGGCCGCTGCGGGAAGGAATCCGGGCCTTAGAGCGCGCCTCGGCGATTATCGGCGTTGGCAAGGACTTTCTGGCCGCCGAGCAGGTAGCCAAGAGGTATGGCAAGCCCTTCGCGGCGGCGATTCCCAAACTGACCCTGCCGACCGAGTTATCCACAGAGTTATCCACACCTGTCTATCTGCTGACCTCCATTGCCCGGCCTTCCCGCTTCTATAATATGTTGATTGCCAAGGGATTGAATGTGCTGGGCGGCGAGGCCTTTGGGGACCACCACCGCTTTACCCAGAAGGAACTGGCTCGCGTGGCAAATGCTGCTCAGAGTGCGGGTGCGCATTATGTGTTAACCACAGGCAAGGACCGCACACGGATCCGAACCTGGCCGTATGATATTCCGGTACTGGTGGCGGATCTGCGGCTGGATTTTGTACACCGTGAAAAGATAGAAATTCTCCTGAGGCCGATTATCCAAAAGGCTCTGGGCAAGGTGGAGTAATATGCCGAGAGGAGACTATCCATTCGATTGATTCATCTAATCGTTGTTATTTGTGTAAATAAGCGCTATTGAAGAGTGGTTTGTCCCCTTGACATTGCCGCCATGTTTCGTATATTTTAAAGATTAGCTGTGGCGGCTGCTCTCGGGCGCGTGTTAGGCTGCTTTTCCACATTCAGCGGGGGTCTGGGACCGTGCGCGGAGGGTGGAAACGGTACGACAGGTGGGGCCTTGCGGGGAGGCGGTGGCCTTCTGTCGGGACAGGGCTCTTAGCTCAGCGGTTAGAGCAGCGGACTCATAATCCGTCGGTCCCAGGTTCGAATCCTGGAGGGCCCACGAGTGATCACAGCATCCCAAGCTTTATGAAGTTGCCAAATGTTCCTTGTCTTGAAATGCTTAGACGACGTCGCCGCTGCTTACTCTGTTCGGGGTACGTTGCGACTGCTTGTGTCAGGCGGATGACGAGGTGTGAGGTGTGCATGGGATTACTGGCACACCTTTTTTTTGGCTTTTACCGATAAACCAACCTTGATGAGGAAACGTGAGTAACGAAGTCGGTTTGGAGAACAAGGTCCGCGACGCGGTCAAGCTTCTTACGGAACTTCAACAGATTGACGATGAGTTGAAAGACATCGCCATGGAACGCGGCGATTTGCCCGAAGAAGTTGAGCGGCTGAATAGCAGTATCGTCGAGAGTGAAGCCTTTTTGGAGAGCCGTACGGCCGAACTTCAAGACGGCGAGAAGGCGATTATTGACCGCCGGAAGGAGCTGGAAGAGGCACTGGACAAGCAGAAGAAGCTCCAGCAGCAGCTCTACGCGGTGAAGAACACGCGCGAGTACGATGCGGTAACGGCGGAACTCACTTTTGTGAAAGAGGAGATCACCCGTTGCGAGACGGCCATTACGGCGACGACTGCCCGCAAGGCCGAACTGGAACGCCTGCTCGATGAACGCCACACGGATCTGACTTCGGTGCGCGCCGAGCATAAGGTGAAGAATGCCGATCTGCAGGAGAAGCTTTCCGAGACCGCCGAGGATGAGCGGCAGCTCATGCAGCGCCGGGACGCCGTCGTGGCCAAGATCATGAAACCGCTGTACGCCCACTATGAGCGCATCCGCAAGGCCAAGGATGGCCGCGGCGTGGCCCATATAACCGATAGCGCCTGTGGCGGCTGCTTTGCCGTGATCCCCCCGCAGACTCAGGTCAACATCCGCAAGCTGATGGACATCGTGCTTTGCGAGACCTGCGGGCGGATTATTGTTCCTTAAGAAAAGGCTGAAGGCGGAAGGATGAAGGATGAAGGAAGACATCCAGAGTCTGCGTGATCGCACACGGCAATTTGCCCACCGCATCATCCGTCTGTACATGGCATTGCCTAAGACCGATCCCGCGCATGTGTTGGGACGGCAAATTCTGCGGTCTGGAACATCCATGGGCGCGCAATATCGCGAAGCTTGCCAGCAAAGTCTAATGCGGATTTCATTTCCAAGATGGAAGGCGCATTGCAAGAACTTGACGAAACCGCCTACTGGATGGAACTGTTGGCAGACACTGCAATCGTGAATCCCAAGAATTTGAAACCGTTGCAGGAAGAGGCCGACCAGCTAACGGCGATTATCGTGACCGTGACCAAAAAAGTCAAACAGAAAGCATCCGCATGATATTCGGGACGCTGCTTCATCCTTCATCCTTCCGCCTTCATCCTTGGATTTAATAGCGCATATTGATGGCGGCGCCCGAGGGAATCCGGGGCCCGCGGCGATTGGAGTGGTGGTCAAAGACAGTGACGGGAAGCTGCTCTTCGAAGAAGGGCGGTGCATCGGGCACGGCACCAACAACGAAGCGGAGTACCGGGCGCTGATCCGGCTGCTGGAAGTGGTGGGACAGAATCCCGCGTTGCGGGAATCCGGCGCAAAGACGCTGCGGGTGCACTGCGACAGCAAGCTGATTGTGATGCAGGTGATCGGCGAGTGGAAGATCAAGGAACCGCGGCTGCGGGAACTCTACGATCAGGTGCAGCTTGTCAAACGCCACGTGCCGTTTGTGCTGCGCATCAAGCATGTTCCCCGCGAGGAGAACAGGGACGCGGACCGGATGGTGAATATGGCGCTGGACAAGGCGTAAGCCATCCCCGCGAGCCGTTCGTTCTGTCCATTGTTTTCGAGTTATTGCACTTCTGGTTCCGGTCGAATCCGCTTCGGCATCGCGTCAGGCGTTCGAGCCGGGCCGCACTTCACTTACACTGCATGGAGAGACCATGAAGCGTTGTACTTCCTGTATTATGCCGGACACGGTTCCGGGAATCACCTTTGATGAAAAGGGCAAATGCTCTCTCTGCCGCAGCTACGTGCCACAGGTGCTGGCAGGCGAAGCGGCCTTCTCTGCGCTGCTGTCCAAGAGCAAGAAGACGGCTTCCGGATATGACAGTGTGGTGCCGCTGAGCGGCGGGCGGGACAGCACCTATGTGCTTTACCTTGCGAAGAAGGTGTACGGTTGAATCCGCTGGCCGTGAACCACGACAACGAGTTTGTCAACCCGCAGGCGGCAAAGAACATGCGCAGCGCCTGCAAGGCACTCGGGGTGGATCTTTCCGTCGTGCGTTCGAAGAAAGATGTTGCGACGAGCATTGTGCGGTCCAATACCAAGGCTTCGGTGCCGCTGGGGCTGGCGGAAATGGCGCGGGGCTTCTGCCGCCAGTGTGCGTACGGTTATCACAGCGCGGTTTATATCGAAGCCGAGAAGCACGGCGTGCCGCTGATTTTGTGGGGAACATCGGCGGCGGAATCCACGGAGAAGGTGCGACGCAAGGCGTTGCAGGGGATGTTGAAGTCCCGCTGGAACAAGCTGGCGGACGTCAATTTTTACAAGACCGAATACTTCTCGTTCATGCAGCGGCTGGAGTTTCCCGTGAGCGGCAACCCGCTGTTCGGACGGGCCGAGCCGAAGTTGAAGAATCCGGCGATTCAGGAAGTCAGCGTCTTTGATTATCTGCCGTGGGAGCGGCAGAAGCTTAAAGAGACCATTCAGCGTGAACTGGGGTGGGAGAAGCCGGTCGGGCATGTGACGACGTGGCGGTCGGACTGCACGCTGCATCAGGTCGTGAACTTCTTCTTTGTCAAGACCGTGGGCTGCACGCAGGACTGCATGGGTTACTGCAATATGATCAATGCGGGCCAGATGACGCGGGACGAAGCTCTCGGGCAGGAGGAGCAGGCGATCTTGCAGCCGTGGCAGGAAGTGGAGAAGTTCCTGCGCGAGCAGATCGGGCTTTCCTCCGGCGAACTGGAGCGGATCAATGCTATGCAGAAGGCATCACCGCTGCCGGGAGTTTGAAGAAGAAGGGATAAGGGCTTAAGGATAAGGGATAAGTGGCGGCGGGGGCCGCCAAATGTAGATTTCGAGTTCGCCAGGCGATCGCGGCGGGGAGAGATCTTCGTCGAGGAAAGTCCGAACTCCATAGGGCAGGACGCCGGCTAACGGCCGGGTGCGGCGACGCAACGGAAAGTGCCACAGAAAAAATAACGCCGGAAGACGAAATTAAAAATCAAAAATGAAAAACTAAAAAGAGAATGCGTGCAGACGTTCATTCCTGTTTATCGTTTCTAATTTTTCATTTCTAATTTCGTCTTTCGGTAAGTGTGAAAAGGTGCGGTAAGAGCGCACCGCGTTTCTGGCAACAGGAACGGCAGGGTAAACCCCGTCCGGAGCAAGACCAAGTAAGCCGTCAGTCCTCGCGGCCCGTGGGGCACAAGTGGCGGCGGGTAGGTCGCATCGAGGTGGTCAGTAATGGCCACCCCAGACAGATGATCGTCGCCCGATCCGCCGGGCGGATCTATGGATCCATCCGGCGAGATTTGGGAACAGAATTCGGCTTACCGGCGAACTCGAAGAAAAGGATGAAGGCGGAAGGATGAAGGATGAAACGCGGCGAGACGCCGCCCTTCAGACATAGGAGATGGCGGTGGGGTTTGTGAACGTCTATGAAGACGCGGAGCGGGCGAAGGCGTATGCGGCGCTGGAGTTTCCGGGGACCTATTACTTAGCCTACCGGGATTTGCCGCAGATTATACGTGCGCACGTGAAGGGATCGAAGGCGCTGGACTTCGGTTGCGGCGCGGGGCGTTCGACGCGATTTGTGAAGTCCCTCGGATTTGACGCGGTGGGGATCGACATTTCCGAGGACATGCTCACACTGGCACGGGAACGGGATCCGCAAGGGGATTACCGGCTGGCCGGTGTGGGTGGATTGCGGGAACTCGGTCCTGCGGCTTATGACCTCGTGATCTCCGTGTTCACATTCGACAATATTCCCCTGCTGGAAACCAAGGTGGCGCTGTTTCGCGGGCTGAAAGACCTGCTCGGACCGGAGGGCCGGATCATCAGTCTGGTGTCCGCACCGGAGATTTACACGCACGATTGGGCCTCCTTCAAGACGAGCTGTTTTCCGGGGAACAAGACGGCCCGGCGCGGGGATTCGGTGTACACGATCATGAACGACGTGGTGGACCGCCGACCCGTGCATGACATTCTGTGGCCGGATGAGGCCTATCGCGAGACCTATGAGTTGGCGGGGCTCGAGGTTGTAGAGGTGTACAGGCCGCTGGGAAGAACGGAAGACTCCTGCGAGTACGTCAACGAAATGACGGTCGCGCCGTGGGTAATCTACGTGCTGTGCAAAGCAAATTAACGGGGCGTCTCATCCATGCGACTGACGGCTCTCTTACTTGCAACAATTGCTCTCTGCTCCATAGCGGCGGCAGATTCCACTGCAAGCCGGTTGAAAATTGAGACCTTCCGTTTGCCCCGAGTAGAGAAAGTGTGGGGAGACTCGGTGTACGGGTACTGGGAGCCGGGATGGATTGAATTCGAAATGTATGTCGGCAAACCCAGCCGGGACCTGCACGGAGTCTATCACGATCCGGAAACCGTGCTTGATCTTCTCGATACCCTGACGGAACCGATTCGGGATAGTCCCGAAAAGAAAGGGCAATCATTTTCCCCGTTCACAGATGAGGCGGGAAACGTCTGGAAGCGGCGCGGAGAGTGGCAAGGCAGCACGCAGACTCATTGTCCCCTCTACACACTGCTGCGCAACGACACCGTGCTTTACGGTTTCCGCGACTGTATGGTGACGGAAGCTCCCGGGATGTACTATCGCACCGGACACTGGTGGATCGAAACGTGGGACTATAAACCGGCGGATGATACCCGTTCAAATGAGGAGCGCGGCAAGGGTTTTCAGATCATTGCCGATGGCGAGTTCTTGAGCGACAAATATCACTGCTCGGAAACATTCGATTATCACTATGTGAATGACCAGCCGTTCTTTATGTTCCGCCGGGACAGTTTGTGGGGATGGAATTACGACGGCGTGGAAACGGTCACGGATTTTGACGATTTCTTTCACGGTGGTTGCTGCGAGCTGGGATGTGCGAATCCGCGGTTCTATGCCGATGACTTCTCGTTTTATGCACGGCGTGACAGCGTCTGGTATCTGGTCGTAGGAACGATGAAGGAAAAATAGGCGGCGTTACACTATTATTGGACTGTACAAACGGATCTACGAATCGGTCACCTATCCATGATTTTTTTGTTGAATAAAATACAGGACCAGACATGCAATCAAAATGGGAACTGGTGGAAAGCCGGCCCCATGAGGAGATTGAGAGCCTAAGCCGACAGTCAAATATTCCCTACGCCGTCAGCCGCATTTTGATCAATCGCGGCATCGATACTGCCGAACAGGTGGACCGGTTCTTTAACCCGAACACGTCCCACCTGTACGACCCGTTTTTGATGCTCGATATGGACAAAGCGGTGGACCGGATTGTCAAGGCGCTCGGGCAGCGCGAGCGGATCGCCATTTACGGCGATTACGACGTGGACGGTATCACGTCGGCTTCGATGCTCTACCTGATTCTCAAGGACCTCGGGGGTGATGTCATTCCGTACATCCCCGACCGGCAGAATGAGGGCTATGGAATTTCCGAACTGGGAATTCTCGAACTTCAGAAATCCGGCGCCAGCCTGATCATCTCCGTGGACTGCGGCATCACCTCGATCAAGGAGGCCAAAGTTGCCACGGCGCTGGGCATTGACCTGATTATCTCCGATCACCACGAGCCGGGGGATGCGATTCCCGAGGCTCATGCGGTGTGCGACCCCAAGCGTGAAGGCTGCGGCTACCCGTTCAAGGAATTGTCGGGCGTGGGCGTGGCGTATAAGATTGCCCAGGGGATTATCCAGAAGCTGAATCTGGAGAATGAATACACCGAGAAGTACATGGACCTCGTGGCCCTCGGCAGCGCGGCGGATATCGTGCCGCTGGTGGACGAGAACCGCGTGTTCGTGAAGCTCGGTTTGGAAAAGATCAATAACATGCCCGAAGTGGGCCTGGCGGCGCTGATCGAAACGGCGTGCATCAAGGCGGGCAAGATCGAAGTCGGCGACATTGTGTTCGGCATTGCGCCGCGGATCAATGCGGTGGGCCGCCTGGGCAGCGCGCTGCGGGCGGTGAAACTGCTGACCACGCGCGACCGTTCCTCATCGAGGCAGATTGCGCAGGTGCTCGAAGACGAGAACCGCCGCCGCAAGGATATCGACAACGCCACGCTGGAAGAAGCGGTGCGCGAAATCGAGATGACCATCAATCCTCTGGAAGCACGCTCGCTGGTGCTCGCGCGCGAGGGTTGGCATCCGGGCGTGATCGGCATCGTGGCTTCACGGCTGATCGAACGCTACTACCGTCCGACGGTAATGATTACCATCGAGAACGGGCAGGGCAAGGGATCGGCGCGGGCGATTGCCAAATTCGACATCTATCAGGCGCTGAAAGCCTGCGGCGATCTGCTGCTGCAGTTCGGCGGCCATAAGTATGCGGCGGGTTTGACCATCGCGGCGGAGAATATTCCCGAGTTCAAGCGGCGCTTCGAACTGGTCTGCCGGGAGATTATCCCCGAAGAGGACCTTGTGCCGAAGATCAAGATCGAGAGCGAGATTTCACTGGACGAGATCACGCCGGACGTGGTGGCTTCGCTCAAGCGGTTTGCGCCGTTCGGGCCGAAGAACAACCGTCCGAATTTCTTCTCCCGGGGTCTGGACATACTGGACAGTCCGCGGATTGTGGGCTCCAATCACCTCAAGTTCCGCGCGGGGCAGGGCGGCGTGGCCTTTGAAGCCATCGGCTTCAACCTTGGCCACAATATTGACCGCGTGACCGGGGGCGGACGGCCGATCGAGATGGTGTATGCGGTCGAAGAGAACGAATACAACGGCCGCAAGACGGTGCAACTGAGAATCAAGGACATTCGCTGAGGAGGGCTATGAAACGCGGACTCCCGTTCTTTTTGCTGCTGCTGGGTCTCACCGCCTTGTCCCTCGCCATGGGACACAAACAGGCCAAAGAGAAGCAGTCGCATGGGGTGGATAGCGCCGTGACGATTGCGGCAAAGGACTCGCAGGGAATATCGGGCCGGGTAGAGATCTGGGAAGGCAACTTCATGCCGATGGTCGATCCGGCGAAGGCGAAGAGTCAGATCAAGCCCGGCGCAGGACGGCGCGTGCGCGCCTATCTTCCCGTGGTGGGGGATGGCGGTATGGTGACGGCCCATCGGGATTCGATTCCCACGGCGATGGTGGCGGAGACGGTTTGCGACTCGGCGGGAGCCTTCTCGATGGCGACGCCTCCGGGCTGGTATAGCGTCTATGTGGAAGACAACAAGGGGTGGTATGCCAACGGCTGGAACGGCGCGAATGTGCAGGGCGCGGTGAATGTCATCGAAGGCAAGACGACCGCTGTTGTGATCAAAATAACCACCAAGGCGACCTTTTGAAGCTCGACCTTACCGGCAAGAGTTTTCTCGTCACCGCCGCGTCCAAGGGACTCGGCTTTGGCGTTGCAAGGGAACTGCTGAGGGAAGGCGGACGGGTCATGCTCTCCAGTTCCAACGCGAGCCATCTGGCCGATGCCGCGCAGAGATTGTGGGATGAGAAACTGGAGGATTTCCAGACCTGCGTGGCCGATCTGAAGGCGCCGCAGGATTTGGATGAGATGGTCAGCCAGACGTTGAAAGCTTACGGGCGGATTGACGGACTGGTAACCAACTGTGGCGGGCCTCCGGCGGGAGCGCCGCTGGCTATCACCGATGAGCAGTGGCAGCACTCCTTTGACCTGGTGTTCATGTCGGTGGTGCGGCTGTGCAAACTGGTGGTGCCGGGAATGATTGCGCAGGGTGGAGGGTCCATTCTGGCGATTGTCTCGACCACGGTCAAGCAGCCGATCCTGAATTTGACGACGTCGAATTCGATCCGGCCCGGACTGGTGGGATTTCTCCGTTATCTGGCAAACGAAGTCGCCGATAAGAATGTACGTGTCAACAGTGTAGCGCCCGGGCGGATTTTGACCGAGCGTACGCAGGAATTGGATGCGGCTTTTGCCGCGCGCACCGGAAAGACGCTGGAAGAGGTGCGCGCGCTGTCTACCGAGGAAATTCCGATGAAACGCCTCGGGGACCTTGACGAGTTTTCTCCTCTATGCGCGTTTCTGCTTTCTCCCCGGGCATCGTACATTACCGCGCAAACCATCTGCATCGATGGCGGGCGCGTGCAATCGCTGTGGTGAGGCCAAGGTTCCTATGAAAAAGACACTCCTGTTTGCCATTTTCTGCTGCGCCGTGCTGCTTGCTTTGGGCACGCGAACGGCGTATGCCCAGTATGACCTGACTCCGGACACGGCGCAAGTTGCGGTGCCGGATACGACCCATCCTGTTCCCGCCGATTCCCTGAAGCCGGATTCCGCCGGGGGAAACGCGGCGAATCCGGACTCGGAGAAGCCACGGCAACTCAACAATGATGATGAGATACCCGCAGCGCCGGATACGGTTCCCACGGTGACGGCCGCTCCCAATTCGGGCGCGGTGGCGCTGGCCAATCTGTGGCTGCGCCGATTGCTGTACCGCGGGCATTTGAACGCCACAGAGATCGGCGCGTATGCGCAGTATCAGCTTACGCCGTGGGATGAAAAAGTCGGCTCGTATGGCGCGGTGGAAGCGCGACTCACCGTCTACTATCTTGGCTCTTCCGAATGGATGGGGCGGGATGCGGAATGGCTGCAAGCGGTTTTTCAGACCGTTGAGGGCGAGCCCACGACGGTGGAATACGATCTGATTGTTCCCTCCGCCGGGGATATCAAGACCGTGCACCGCGCATTGTACCGGGTGGACGGCGGCGAACTCAAGGCTCTGAGTTTTGCTCTCCCTAACAACGAGCTGGATTACGACGCGGCGGACAAGCCGACCGAAGAGGGGCAGGATCAGCTTAAACTGTATTCCGGGACGTTTGCCGTGAGCAAGTTTCGCGGCTCGGGAACGGACGGCGCGACCGTAATGTGCTACCGGTCTTCGACCGTGCCGCCGCTGGACGTCGTGCGCCTAGGCTACGGAGATGCCGGTTTGACGCTGACAGGCACGGGGAGTGATGCCGCGCCGCGACTGGATGTTCCGGCGCCGCCGTCGGTCGGCCATGCGACCGATGATGACACCACACCACACTAAGTTCTAAACTTACTTTTCCAACCTACCGGCCCTTGCAGAAAATTCAAACCAACATCCGCACGGCGGATCCTGACTTTCAGGCGAATGTCGCCGCGATGAAGACTCTGGTCGAGAACCTGCGCGCGCGGTTGTCGAGGTTGCAGCCGGCTGCCGGGCCGAAGGCGAGCATTGACCGCCACCGGGAACGGAACAAGCTGCCGGTGCGGGAACGGCTGGAGAAGTTGTTCGATCCGGATACTCCGTTTCTGGAGTTCTCTCCGCTGGCCGCCAGCGGCATGTACGATGATGAGGCTCCTTCGGCGGGGATGGTGACGGGAGTCGGCGTGGTGCACGGGCGGGAGATTCTGGTGGTGGCCAACGATGCCACGGTGAAGGGCGGCACCTATTTTCCGATGACGATCAAGAAACACATCCGTGCGCAGGAGATCGCCATGGAAAACCGCCTGCCGTGCGTGTATCTGGTGGACAGCGGCGGAATTTTTCTCCCCGAACAGGCGGGAACCTTTCCCGACAAGGAACACTTCGGGCGGATCTTTTACAACCAGGCACGGCTGAGCGCGGAGAGAATCGCGCAAATTGCCGTGGTGATGGGAAGCTGCACGGCGGGCGGGGCCTACGTGCCGGCAATGTCCGATGAGACCGTGATTGTCAAGGGGACGGGAACGATTTTTATCGGCGGACCGCCGCTGGTGAAGGCGGCTACGGGTGTGGAAGTGACGGCGGAAGAACTGGGCGGGGCGGACGTGCACACGCGGATTTCCGGCGTGGCGGATCACTTTGCCGAGGACGACGATCACGCGATTTCGATTGTGCGTTCGATTGTGGAAGGTCTGGGACCGAATCCGCGCTTCGAATTCGACCGTGTGGCTCCCGAAGAGCCGGCGTACGATCCGATGGAATTGTACGGCGTGGTGCCCTCTGATTTGCGCAAGCCGTTCGACATGCGCGAGGTGATTGCCCGCATGGTGGACGGGTCGCGCTTTCAGGAATTCAAGGCGCGCTACGGAACGACGCTGGTGTGCGGGTTTGCGCGGATTCACGGCTATCTGGTCGGCATCATCGGCAACAACGGGATTCTATTCGGCGAGTCGGCCAAAAAGGGCGCGCATTTTGTCGAACTGTGCGGCACGCGGAAGATTCCGTTGCTCTTCCTGCAGAACATCACCGGCTTTATGGTGGGCAAGCAGTATGAGCATGGGGCCATTGCCTCGGACGGCGCGAAGATGGTGCATGCCGTGGCCTGCGCCGACGTGCCGAAGTACACGGTGATGGTGGGCGGATCGTACGGCGCGGGAAATTATGCCATGTGCGGGCGCGGGTATCTGCCCCGGCTGTTGTGGATGTGGCCCAACGCGCGGATCAGCGTGATGGGCGGCGAGCAGGCAGCAGGCGTCTTAGTGCAGGTGAAAGAGGAGCAACTGCGCGCCAAGGGCAAGGAATTAACGGCCACAGAGGCGGAGGCGATTCGCCGTCCCGTTCTGGAGAAATACGAATTCGAAGGCAACCCCTATTATTCCACGGCGCGGCTGTGGGATGACGGGATTCTGGATCCGGTGGATACGCGACAAGCCCTCGCCCTGGGAATTGCGATGGCGTCCAACAAGCCCGTGCCCGATTACCGGCCGGGCGTCTACAGGATGTAACTATGGAAACCACACTTCCCGGCACGACGGTTTATGAAGAGCATCAGTCCTTCTGGCTGCTCAATGTCATTGCGTTGGTAGTGGCGGTGGGGCTGGTGGCAACGGCGTTGCTGTCCGGAGTCGACCCCTCGAAAAGCAGGCCCGAAGACCTTGCAAGCATCGCGGCCGCTTTGGTACTCGCGATAGGAGCGATGTGGGGATTTTCGCGGCTGAACATTGCAGTGACGACGACGGACTTCCGGTTTGGCTTTCTGATCTGGCACCGGAGAGTTCCGGCGGACAGAGTGCAGGTCGGCGAGATCGCGCACATTCCCATGTGGTACGGCATCGGGCTGCACTTCGTGGGGGGACAGTGGGTGTATAACGCCAAACTGGGGCGGGGTGTGCAGGTAGTGATCAACGGACGCCGCTATCTGATCGGCAGCGATAACCCTGAGCGGTTGCAGGCTGCGCTGCTGCAGGTGGCCCCGCGCCGGAGCAAGGCGTGAGTTTCAATCTGGTGAAGATCGACGGCACGGCGGCGGCGCGACGGCTGACGCTGGCGCGGCCGGAAATCCGCAATGCCTTCAATGCGGAACTGATTGCCGAGATTACCCGCGCGCTGCAAGAGTTGGCGGCGGAGACGGAAATCCGCACGTTGATTGTTGCGGCGGAAGGGCAGACGTTTTGCGCGGGAGCCGATTTTCACTGGATGGGTGGATTGAAGGACGCGGGGCTGGAAGCCAATCTCGAAGACTCACGGCGGCTGTTTGACATGTTTCATGCGCTGTATGCGTTTCCCTGTCCGACCATTGTGCGGGTGCAGGGAGGGGCATTCGGCGGTGGGGCGGGACTTGTAGCCTGCGGGGATTTTGTGGTGATGGCGGATGATGCGGTGCTGTCCTTCAGCGAAGTGCGGATCGGCCTGGTACCGGCGACGATTTCGCCGTTTGTGATTCGCAAGATCGGCGAAGGGCGCGCGCGGGAAGTGTTCCTCACCGGAATGCAGGTGACCGCGCCGCGAGCGCTGGAGATTGGGCTGGCGAATCGGGTGGTTGAGGTGGCGGCTTTAGATGAGGCGGTGAGCGAATACACGGAGCAGTTTGGACGCTGCGGCTCGCAGGCGCTGCGCGTCACCAAAGAGCTGCTGCATGCGGTGCCGGGAATGCCGCTGGATTTGGCTAAAGAGTTTACGGCGAGGCGGATTGCCACGCAGCGGATGTCGGAGGAGGGGCAGGAAGGCATGGCGGCGTTCCTCGAGAAGCGGAAACCAACCTGGGTAACGCATGTTTAAGAAGGTCCTCATAGCGAACCGTGGCGAGATCGCCGTGCGCGTCATCCGCACCTGCCGCGAGATGGGCATTCGCACCGTGGCGGTGTATAGTGACGTGGACAGTCGCGCGCGCCACGTGGAGCTGGCCGACGAAGCCGTACTGATCGGCGCACCGCCGCCCGGTGAAAGCTATCTGAATAGCGAACGCATTATCGCGGCGGCGAAACAGACGGGTGCCGAGGCGATTCATCCCGGGTACGGTTTCCTTTCCGAAAATCCCAAGTTTTCCGAGGCCGTCACGAAGGCGGGACTGGTGTTTATCGGTCCTCCGGCACAGGCGATGGCGCTGCTGGGAAACAAGATCGAATCGCGCGTGCTGGCGGTGCAGCACAAGGTGCCGGTGACTCCGGGGGCGACGTTTGATACTCCCGAGCCGAAAATTGTTTTGCAGAAGGCGGAGGAGATCGGCTATCCGGTGCTGATCAAAGCGGCGGCGGGCGGCGGCGGCAAAGGTATGCGCGTGGTGCACAACCCAGCGGACTTGCCGATGGCGCTGGAAGCGGCGCAGCGTGAGGCGGGCTCGGCCTTCGGCGACAGCACGGTGTATCTTGAAAAATACATTGCGCGCCCGCGCCACATCGAGTTTCAGATCTTCTGCGACACGCACGGCAACGCGGTGCACCTTGGAGAGCGCGAATGCTCGGTGCAGCGGCGGCATCAGAAGATCATCGAAGAGTCGCCATCGCCGATCCTGACTCCCGAATTGCGGCAACGCATGGGCGACGCGGCTGTGAAGGTGGTGAAGGCCGCGGGATATGTTAATGCCGGGACGGTGGAGTTCTTGTTTGACCGCGGCAACTTTTACTTTCTGGAAGTGAACGCCCGCTTGCAGGTGGAGCATCCGGTAACGGAAATGGTAACGGGCGAGGATCTGGTGGAGTGGCAATTGCGCGTGGCGGCAGGCGAGCCGCTGCCTAAGACGCAGCAGCAGATTCAGGCGCGCGGCCATGCGGTGGAATGCCGTATCTACGCCGAAGACCCGGCGCGCAATTTTCTGCCGTCTTCGGGGACGATTCTGGCGCTGGAGGAACCGCATATTCCCGGCGTGCGCATAGACTCGGGCATTCGTGAAGGCGCGGAAGTATCGGTGTACTACGATCCGATTCTGTCGAAGGTGATTTCCTACAGCGACACGCGCGACGTGGCGATCCGCAAGATGTGCGAGGCGCTGAACCAGTATGCGCTGTTGGGTGTGGCCACGGCGATGGAATTGCTGCGCGACGTGCTGAAGCATCAGGAATTTGCCGTGGGGAATTTGAGTACGCATTTTCTGGACGAGTATTTTCCCAACTGGAAGCCTTCGCCGCCGAGCGCATCGGAACTGGCGGGCGCACTGCTCGCTGCGACCAGAATAACGTCCCGGCGGGTGGCAGCCGCAGAAGAAGGTAAGCAGGGAATCCCCTCTCCCTGGGCCAGTCTGGGACCGTGGCAGATTGCAAGCGGAAGGGCCGGCGCATGACCCGAGAATTGCTGTTCAACGGCGACGCCGTGTCGTTCAAAGTAGAGAATTCCGCCGCAGGTGCGTCGATTTCCCTTGACGGATCCGAGCACGAGTTTACGGTTGAAGAATTGTCGCCGGGGCGTCTGCTGCTGAGAAATTCACGCGGCCAGCAGGTGGTGCGGGGAGCGCGCGCGAAAGACCGGATCTGGATTTGGATGGCGGGCAAGACCTTCGAATTCACGGTTCCTTCCGATGAACGCGCCGCCGGAGCCCACGGTGGCGCGGCATCCCATGACGTGCGGGCGCCCATGCCCGGAACACTGGTGAAACTGCTGGTGGCCAAGGGCGATGCGGTGGAAGAGGGGCAGATTATTGCGGTAGTGGAGGCTATGAAGATGGAGCATCCGCTGCGTGCGCCGCGGGCGGGAGTCGTCGAGGCGACGTCCGGCACACCGGGCGCGATTGTGGATGCCGATGCGGTAATCATATCCTTAGTGCGGGAAGAACAAGGCTGACCTTTTATGTTTGGACAGCGTTACGTTTATTGTGAACATTCACAGGTCGCCGCGCAACTGCCCCGGATCGCCGATCTCGGGCTGGGTGTGGAGATTCTGTTTGAGACCACCGAGGATCTCTGGCCGCAGGTGCGGTGGGAGAACCTGCTGGATCTGGCGGATGCCGTGGCGGATGCGGGGGTGGAAGCGTCCGTGCATGGTCCGTTCCACAACCTAAGTTTAGGTTCCCGCGACGCGCACATCCGCAATTACACGCTGGACGTGTTGACTGTGGCGATGGAGACGGCGCGGGCGGTGCACTCCCCGCACGTGGTGTTTCACACGGGTTTTCTGCCGCAGTACACGGCCAAATCGCGCGCCCGCTGGCTGGAGACGTTCTCCGCCGGGCTGGAGCAGCTCATCATTCGCGCGACGGACCTCGAAGTGCGGCTGGCGATGGAAAACACCTATGAGCCGGACACATCGCTGTTCGAGGAGATTTTCGAACGTTTTCCGACTCCGGCGCTGGGCATGTGCCTGGACACGGCGCATGCCACGTGTTTCGGGCAGGTGGATCCGGCGCAATGGTCGCGCCGCTTCTGCGACCGCATCGTGCACGTGCACTGCTCGGATAATGACGGCCACAGCGATCTGCATATGGCGCTGGGCACGGGTGCGGTGAATTTCCGTACGCTGCTGGATCCGCTGGCGCGCATCGGCCGCCAGGCGAGCATCACCTTCGAAGTGAGTCCCGACGACGCCGAAACGAGTCGCGACTATTTTGATTCTTTGGCAAAAACGTTGTCATGGCAGGAGATCGCATGACTGACACAGACCCCACATCCCCCAAGCCGGTCCGTAAACTGTCTCCCAAATTGCAGAAGGTCCGCAACAACCTCGACCGCGTGCTGTCCGATTACGATCTGTCGCAGCAGGAGTACAGCTCCCTGATGGACGACATGAAGAAGCGGCGTAAGCGGATTGAAGGCGCCGGGGACAACATGCTCGATACTATCAGCGACGACTAACTGCGCACGCGCGCCATAACCTCTTAACAGCCCCAAACCGATGCAGCTCACCGAAGAACAGAAAATGCTCCGTGACATGGTCCGGGATTTTGCCCAGAACCGGATCAAGCCCATCGCGGCCGAGATTGATGAGCACGAACGCTTTCCTGAAGAGATCATCGCCGAGATGGCCGAACTCGGATTGATGGGCATTCCGTACCCGGAAAATTACGGCGGGGCTGGCATGGACTATGTGTCCTATGCGTTGGCCGTGGAAGAGGTGGCGAAGGTTTGCGGCAGCACGGCGCTGACGTTGGCCGCGCACATCTCGCTGGGGTGCGGGCCGATCTACACGTTCGGCAATGAAGATCAGAAGATGAAATACCTGCCCGATCTGTGCAGCGGCGCGGCGCTGGGCGCGTTCGGCCTTACCGAACCGCAAGCGGGCAGCGACGCCGGCGCGACGCAGACGACGGCGGTGGATGCGGGCGACTATTTTCTGATCAACGGTTCGAAGCAATTTTGTACCAACGGCACCTATGCCAAAACCTTCACCATCAGCGCGGTGACCGACCGTTCCAAGGGGACCAAGGGCATCAGCAGCTTCCTGCTGGAGAAGGGCATGGAAGGCTTCAGCGTCGGCAAGAAGGAGCGCAAGCTGGGCGTGCGCGGTTCAGACACCGTGTTTCTGCACTTCACCGATCTGAAGGTGCCGAAGGAGAATCTGTTGGGCAAGCCGGGCGACGGTTTCAAGCAGATGCTCACCACGCTGGACGCGGGCCGCATTTCCATCGCCTCCATGTCCCTTGGGCTCGCCGAAGGCGCGTATGAGGCGACGCTGAGCTATGTGAAGGAGCGCAAAGCGTTCGGGCAGTACGTGGCGGACTTCCAGGCGACTCAATTCAAGATCGCCGACATGTACACACAGATCGAAGCGGCGCGGCATCTGATTTTCGAAGCGGCGCAGCGCAAGGACGCGGGGCAGCCCTACATGCGCGAAGCGGCAATGGCCAAGCTGTTCGCCAGTGAAATGGCGCAGCGCGTGACGTCGCAGGCGATTCAGCTTCACGGCGGCTACGGCTACGTGCGGGAGTATCCGGTCGAGCGCATGTTCCGCGACAACAAGCTGTGTGAGATCGGCGAAGGCACGTCGGAGATCCAGCGGCTGGTGATTGCCCGCACGCTGCTGTCCGAGTCCAACCACTAAGCGGAAACCATGATCGAGCTTGGCCCGTTCCGCCTCGATCTGATCAGCGACGGCTACTTCGAAGACGAAGCGGACACGTTTGTGCGCCGTTGTGCGGAAATTCACAGCGCGCCTCGGCTCAACGTCCGCAGCAAATCACGGGTCCGTGTGGGGTTCAATTCGCTGCTGATTCGCGGCAATGGCCGCACGGTGGTAGTGGATCCCGGAACCGGCGACAAGCCGCGACCGGACAAGGTCAGCGCCTACACGTTGCAGTGGCCGCGGCAGTTCTTTCCGGCTCTGGCGAGCCTGAAGGTGCGGCCCGAGGACGTGGACCTGGTGATCCTGACGCATTTGCACTGGGATCATGCCGGGGCCTGCACACGGCTGGATGCTCACGCCGACATTGTGCCGTCCTTTCCGAACGCACGGTACGTGGTGCAGGAGCGCGAGGTGACGGCGGCACGGCAGGACATTGCGGCGGGAGATCTCGGCAGCTACATGCCGGATGATTTCGAGCCGCTGCTGGGCATGGGACGGCTTGAACTGCTGAACGGCGACGCCCATTTGCTGCCGGGGATTTCCGTCCGCTGGGTAAACGGGCATTGCGCTGGGTTGCAGACGGTGCAGATCGCTGAAGCGGGATCCGCGGGGGCGATTTACCTGAGTGATCTGATTCCCACGTCGGCGCAAATTCCGCTGGATTGCTACCTTTCCTATGATCATGACATCGCGCACCTGACCGCCGAAAAGGAGCGCGCCCTGGCTGAGGCTGCCCGCCGCCGTGATCTGCTGCTGTTTGTGCATGCGCCGCGGCTGCGCGCCGGGTATTTGCTTCCCCGTGCGGATGGCAGCTATGGGCTGGATTCCGTAACGATCTGATTGTTCTTTCCATTATCGCCGGCTGAACGCAAACGAAAAGGACGACAAACGCAATGAACCCCACGACTCCCGTGATCACTTCCGGAGTGCGCACACCCATCGGCTCATTCAACGGCTCGCTCGCCCAACTCTCCGCTCCGCTGCTCGCGGCCATGACCATCAAGGAAAACCTCAAGCGTTCCAAACTGGAACCGGGCGAGGTGGATGAAGTGATTCTCGGGGAGGTTCTGCAGGCGGGCGTCGGCCAGGCTCCGGCGCGTCAAGCGGCGATTTTCGCGGGCATTCCCGCCAGTGTTTCGGCGTGGACGGTGAACAAGGTCTGTTCCTCGGGGTTGCGGGCGGTGATGTCGGCGGCGCAGACTATTCAGCTCGGCGACGCCAAGGTGATGATCGCCGGCGGCATGGAGAGCATGTCACAGGCTCCCTATTACCTCGAAAGCGCCCGCAACGGCTACCGTCTCGGCAACGGCACGGTGGTAGACGGGCTGGTGAAGGACGGCTTGTGGGATCCGTATAAGAATCAGCATATGGGAAGCTGCGGCGAACTGTGCGCCCGCGAGCATAAGATTACGCGCGAGCAGCAGGATGAGTTCACGGCGGAATCGTACACCCGCGCGCTGGCCGCTCAAAAGGCGGGCAAGTTCGCCCATGAAATCGTGCCGGTGCTGATCAAGAGCAAGAAGGGAGAGAGCACGGTGGACACGGATGAAGAGCCGGGCAAGGGCGACATCCAGAAACTGTCCGCGCTGCGGCCCGCGTTTGAGAAGGAAGGGACGATCACCGCGGCTAACGCGTCGAAACTCGATGACGGCGCGTCCACGATGACCATCATGTCGTATGAAGAAGCGGCGCGGCGCGGCGTCAAGCCCCTCGCGCGCATTGTCGGCTATACCACGTACAGTCAGGAGCCGGAATGGTTTACCACGGCTCCCGCAGGCGCGATCGAAAAGCTCCTGCGCCGGATCGGCTGGAAGAAGACGGATGTGGATCTGTTCGAACTGAATGAAGCGTTTGCCGTGGTCGGGATTGTCAATACCCAGCTCCTCGGTGTGGATCCGAAAAAGGTCAATATTTACGGCGGTGCGGTTGCCCTCGGGCATCCCATCGGCATGTCCGGCTGCCGTATTGTGGTGACGCTGCTCAGCGCCCTGAAGGATACGGGCGGCAAGCGCGGCATCGTCGGCATCTGCAACGGCGGCGGTGAGGCGACGGCTATGGCGGTGGAGGTGCTCTGATCCGGTCACTTGTTCGGGTGGCGTTTTTTCTTATCGCGGCTTCGCCGCTGCTCGCTGAAACGCCGTTCCGAATCTGCATCTACGGGGATAATCGCGGGGCCAACCGTGTGCACCGCACGATCCTCAAACAGGCGAAGAAACTGCATCCGCGCCTGTTCGTGATTGACGGCGACGTCGTCAAATATGATTATGGCCGCGCCGGGACTCCGGAGGCCGTGCTGAATGATTACCGCAGCGTGTTTGCGGCGCCCGACCATCCCCTGGACTTCTGGCCCAATGCTCCGGGCCCGGCGGTGTTCACCACCCCCGGCGGGGATGATGAACAATATTTCCTCGACCCGGAAACCGCTCACCGCGCGGACCAGGTTCCGGGCAAGCGCTGCGCCTACGAAGGCACCAATGAACTTGGCGTGCAGCTCTACGAAATGTTCGACCTCGATGCGATGCGGATCCGTGTGCAACCGCTCACGGAAATCGACAAGCCGCTGCCGATGTCGGACTACGGCGACTATCTGCTGATTGTGGGCTCGGGCTCACGGCGGGACTGCGCGCTGCTGATGCTGTACCGCAGCGACCGCTGGGCGTTTCGCGAAGATCAGATTAGGTGGGTGGATTCCACGCTGACGGCCTTGCGCAAAGCATCGCCGGCGCTGCCGCTGATTGCCGTGGCTCACGACTGGACGTGGTTCTTTCCGGACACGCTGGACAACGGCCATATCGATGGCGCGGAGAACGGCGTACGCGGCGGTTCCGCCGAGGAAGATCAGAAGCAGAGGCGGCGGCTGGCCGAGGCCCTGCACACGTTCCGGGTGGATGTGGCGGTCAGTTCCGACCGTCATGCGTATTGGGCGGGGAAGGACGGTTCCCTGCTGCGGATCAACTGTGCGGCGGCGATCTGCGCTGATCCGCGTGGAGAGCGCGTGGCGGTGGACAATCTCTGGCTGGAATATTCCCAGACGCCGTCGACGATCAAAGTCGTTGTCCATCCGGTGGATCCGCCGGGAGGCTGCGGCATCACTTCCGCCTCGTCGTCCGCGTACGGCCTGGCCTTCGAAAAAGACCGCGCCGCAGGATCCGCGTGGCGCTCCACCCAACCCTGAGGGACGAGGTAAACATGACCATTCAGAAAGTTGCTGTGATCGGCGGCGGCACGATGGGGAACGGCATTGCCCACGTGTGCGCGCAAAGTGGCTATGACGTTTACCTGATCGAGGTGTCCGATCCGCTGCTGCAGCGGGCGGTCTCCACTATCGAGAAGAACCTCGCCCGGCAGGTGGAAAAGGGCCGGTTGCAGGAAGCCGACAAGCAGGCGACGATGGGCCGGCTGCATGGCACGCTCTCGCTGAATGACGCCGCCAAGGCGGACATCGTGATTGAGGCGGTGATCGAGAACCTCGACGCCAAGGTCAAAATTTTCTCCGAACTCGACAGGATTTGCAAGCCGGAAACGATTCTGGCGTCCAACACCTCAACGATTTCCATCACGCAGATTGCCGCGGCCACCAAGCGTCCGGGCAACGTGATCGGCATGCACTTCATGAACCCCGTGCCGATGATGGCGCTGGTGGAGATGATTCGCGGCCTGGCCACCAGCGACGCGACGCACGCCGACGTGGTGGAATTCGCCAAGGCGCTGGGCAAGACGCCGATCACGGTCAACGATTTTCCGGGGTTCATCTCCAACCGCGTGCTGATGCCGATGATCAACGAAGCGGTGTACTGCCTGATGGAAGGCGTGGCCGACAAGGAGGCGATTGACGGCGTGATGAAGCTGGGCATGGCCCATCCGATGGGACCGCTCACGCTGGCGGATCTGATCGGCCTCGACGTCTGCCTGGCGATCATGGAGGTTCTGCACCGTGATCTCGGCGATTCCAAGTACCGTCCCTGTCCGCTGCTGCGCAAGTATGTCGCGGCGGGCTATCTTGGCCGCAAATCGGGGCGCGGCTTTTACGACTACGCGAAGTAAGCGAATCCGGACCGACACACTCACGGAGTTCATTCATGGATCACCTGCTCACAGAGCAGCAGCTCGAAGTCAAGCAAGCCATCCGCGAGTTCGCGGAGCACGAGATCAGACCATCGGTCGCGGCCCGCGATGAGTCCGGCGAATTTCCCAAGGCGATTTGCGACAAGCTCGGCGAACTGGGCTTTATGGGAGTGAACACCCCCGAGCGTTTCGGCGGCGCGGGGATGGATGCGGTTACCTATGCGATGGTGATCGAGGAGCTGTCCCGCGTGGATCCCTCCGTGGGCGTGGTGGTCTCGGTCAACAATTCGCTGGTCTGCTATCCGCTGGAGAAGTTCGGCAACGCCGCACAGCAGGAAAAGTGGCTGCGGCCGCTGGCTGAAGGCAAACTGCTGGGCGCGTTCTGCCTGACAGAGCCGGCCTCCGGTTCGGACGCCGCTGCGCTGGAGGCCACTGCCGAGCGCAAGGGTGACGAGTATATTCTGAACGGCACCAAGGCCTTCATTACCAACGGCAAGAGCGCGCAGGTGCACATTATCTTCGCGCGCACCGACAAGAACGTGGAGAAGTCGCGCGGCATTTCGGCCTTTATCGTGCCCGCCGATTCCAAGGGATTGCATCTTGGCCCCAACGAGAAGAAGATGGGCATTCGCTCCTCCGATTGCGTGCCGGTGATCATGGAAGACCTGCACATCCCCGCCGCCAATTTGCTGGGCAAAGAGAACGAAGGCTTCAAGATTGCGATGAGCGCGCTGGATTCGGGCCGCATCGGCATCGCGTCGCAGGCGGTGGGACTGGCGCAGGGCGCGCTGGAAGAGGCGGTGAAGTATGCCAAGCAGCGCGTGCAGTTCGGGCATCCGATTGCCGATTTCGAGGCGATTCAGTTTAAGCTGGCCGACATGGAGATGTCCACCATGGCGGCCCGCATGTTGATTTACAGCGCGGCGCGCAAGAAAGACGCGGGGCTGCGCTACACGACCGAGGCCGCGGCGGCGAAGCTGTACGCGTCCGATATGGTTATGAAAGTTACCAATGACGCGCTGCAGATTCACGGGGGGAATGGCTACACCATGGACTACCCCGTGGAGCGCATGCTGCGCGACGCGAAAGTTACCGAGATCTATGAGGGAACCTCGGAGATCCAGCGTTTCATCCTTGCACGAAGTTTGCTTTCCTGATAGGTTTTCCTATTCCTCTTCATTCACAATTTGGTACACAACCGTGGCCGCTTCAAAATTTGACGAAACTCTGAAAATCTGGATGAACGGCAAGATGGTGAACTGGAACGACGCCACCGTTCACATCGCTGTTCATGCACTGCATTACGGATCCTCGGTGTTCGAGGGCATCCGGTGCTACAAGACTCCCGACGGCTCGATTATTTTCGGGCTTAAGCAGCATATCCGCCGCCTGTTCGATTCCGCGAAGATCTATCGCATGGAACCGACGTGGACGCGCGAAGATATCGAGAAGGCCTGCATTCAGGTCTGCCGGGACAACAATCTCGACGCCTGCTATCTGCGTCCGCTGCTGTATCGCGGGTACTATTCTCTCGGCGTCTTCCCCGATGCCTGCCCGATTGACGCGGTGGTCATGCCGCTGCGCTGGGGCAAGTATCTGGGCGCGGAAGCTCTGGAAAAGGGGATTGAAGTCTGTGTCTCTTCGTGGACGCGCATTGCGCCCAACACGCTGCCCGCGCTGGCCAAGGCGGGCGCCAATTACATGAATTCCCAGCTCATCAAAATCGACGCCATGGCGCTGGGATTCGACGAGGGCATCGCCCTGGACAAGAACGGTTTTGTCTCCGAAGGCTCGGGCGAGAACATCTTCCTGGTGCGGGACGGCATTCTCTGGACGCCGCCGCTGTGCGGGTCGATCCTGCCGGGCATCACCCGCCAGGCGCTGCTGACGCTGGCCCGCGAGTTGAATATCCCCACGATCATCGAAGTGATTCCGCGCGAGATGCTGTACATCGCCGATGAAGTTTTCTTCACGGGAACGGCGGCGGAATTGACTCCGATCCGGTCGGTGGACAAGGTCACCGTCGGCAGCGGCAAACCGGGACCGATTACGTTGCGTCTGCAGGAAGCTCTCTTCGATCTGATCGAAGGCCGCCGTCCCGATCCGCACGGACTGCGCGTTCACGTTTAACAGGACACCATGAGATCTCGCCGTGCCGCCCGTGAGTGGGCGCTTCGTATTCTGTATGCGCATCAATTGTCCGGCAATCCGGTCGAGCAGGTTTTCAAGGAAGTGCTCGATTCGGTTGCGGACGACTCCAATGTCCGTTTCTGCCGCGAATTATGCCGCCGTGTGACCGAACAGGGCGGGTCGATTGATACCCTGATCGAACAGTCCGTTCAGAAATGGGATCTCAACCGCATCGCGGTGCTCGACCACATCATTCTCCGGGCCGCTATCGCGGAGTTTCTCTACTTCGACGATATCCCGTTCAAGGTGACGATCAACGAGGCGATTGAACTGGCCAAACGCTATTCCACGGCGCAGAGTGGCCGCTTCGTTAACGGGATCCTGGACGCGATCAGCACGGAGCTGAAGAAGAAGATGTCCAAGCCCGAAGAGGACATCTCGGAAGGAGTTTCCACCCCGTGAAGATTGGCATCATTTCCGACATTCATTCCAACCTCGAGGCGCTCGAGGTGGTGCTCCGCAAGCTCGAGAGCGAAAAGGTGGAGCGTATTTACTGCCTTGGCGATATCGTCGGCTATGGGGCGAACCCCAATGAATGCGTGGAAAAGGTGCGATCCCTCTGTCATGCCTGTGTGATCGGTAATCACGATGATGCGCTTACCGGTCGCACAGGCATCCAGTATTTCAACAGCTATGCCCGCGCCGCGATCGAGTGGACGGGCCGGATTCTGACGGAAGAAAATCTCGCCTATTTGCAGGCGCTTCCCCTCACGCACGAGGACGAGCATCTGCTGATGGTGCATGCCACGCCGATTGAACCGGGCGCATGGAACTACATCCTGCGCCCGGAAGACGCGGCGGCGGATTTCGAAGCCATGCGCGACGACACCACGGCTTTTATCGGCCATTCCCATATTCCCGTGCGTTTTGATGACCCCGCCGACGGCAAGGTGATTGTCAATGTCGGCTCGGTCGGCCAGCCTCGAGACCGCGATCCCCGGGCCTCCTGTGGGCTATATGATACAGATTCGGGAACTTTCTCGTGGATTCGTGAGTCTTATCCTATTCAAGAGGCGGCAAGAAAGATCAGGCAAGCCAATTTGCCGGAGTTTCTGGCGGCCCGACTTTTCATCGGGATGTAAGGAATTTTTCCCGCATGCCGGTGTCATCCCTGTGAACATAGCGTTTTCATACATAAACCATGCTCAATAAATTCCTCGCCAAGATCTTTGGTACCAAACATGAGCGCGCATCCCGTGGGCTGTGGCCCATTGTGGCGCAGATCAATGAGATCGAGCAGGAGTACCAGAAACTCTCCGATGACGAACTGCGCGCCAAGACGGACGAATTCCGCGCGCGGCTGAAAGACGGCGAGACCCTCGACGACATCATGCCGGAGGCCTTTGCGGCGGTGAAGAATGCCTGCCGCCGTCTGGTCGGTACCAAATATGAAGTGCGCGGCCATCCCATGACGTGGGACATGGTGCCCTATGATGAGCAGCTCATCGGCGGCATCGTACTTCACCAGGGGAAGATCGCGGAAATGGCCACGGGCGAAGGCAAGACCCTTGTGGCCACGCTGCCGCTGTACCTGAACGCGCTGGAAGGCGAAGGCGCGTGGCTGGTGACGGTCAACGATTACCTCGCCCACCGCGACTCGGAGTGGATGGGCCAGATTTACAAGTTTCTCGGCTTGACCGTCGGGGTGATCATCTCCGACATGCCGCCGCCCGTGCGCCGCGAGCAGTATGCCTGCGACATTACCTACGGCACCAACAACGAGTTCGGCTTCGATTATCTGCGCGACAACATGGCAATTGACATGAGCGAAGTCGTGCAGCGCGCGCATCATTTTGCCATCGTGGACGAAGTCGACAGCGTGCTGATCGACGAAGCCCGGACGCCGCTGATTATTTCCGGACCCGTGGCGCATTCCACGCAGAAGTTCGACGAGATGAAATCGTCCGTCGAGCAGATCGTGAAACTGCAAAACCAGTTTGTCACCGCGCTGGCCGATGAGATCGAAAAGGATATCGAGACGCCGGGCACGGACGAATGGCAGATCGGCCGTAAACTGCTGCTGGGGTCGCGCGGACTGCCCAAGCACAAGCGGATCATGAAGCTCTTTCAGGAGCCGTCGAACACGCGCATGAAGCAGCGCGTCGAAAACGATCTGATGCGCGACAAGAAAATTACCGAGCTGGATGAAGAGCTGTTCTTCGCGATCGATGAACGCTCCCATCAGGTAGACTTGACGGACAAGGGCCGCCGGCAGTTGACCAAATATCACGGCGGCGATCCCGACCTGTTTATTCTGCCGGATCTGGCGGATGAGTTTACGCGGATCGACGCCGACACGGCGCTTGCGTCCGAGGCAAAAGCCGCGGCCAAGGCCAAGTTCCAGGACGTGTACGCGCACCGCAGCGAGCGGGTGCAGAACGTCTCGCAGCTTTTGCGGGCCTATGCGCTCTATGAGAAGGACGTGGAGTACGTGATTCAGGACGGCAAGGTGCTCATCGTGGACGAGTTCACGGGACGTATTCTGGCCGGACGCCGCTATTCCGACGGTCTGCATCAGGCGATTGAAGCCAAGGAAGGCGTGAAGATCGAGCGCGAGACTCAAACCATCGCCACGATTACGCTGCAAAATTTCTTCCGCCTGTTCAAGAAGCTGGCCGGCATGACCGGTACCGCCGAGACCGAAGAGGCGGAATTCTTCGACATCTACAAGCTCGAAGTGGTGGTCATTCCCACTCACGAGCCGGTGCGCCGCGACGACATGAACGATCTGGTGTACCGTACGCGCCGTGAAAAATTCAATGCGGCAATCGAACAGATTGCCGAACTGCACGGGCGCCGCCAGCCGGTGCTGGTGGGCACGGTGTCGGTGGAGACGTCGGAAATTATCTCGCGGATGCTGAAGCGCAAGGGCATCCCGCACAATGTGCTCAATGCCAAGCACCACGAACGCGAAGCGGAAATCGTCATGCAGGCGGGTCAGCCGGGTCAGGTGACCATTGCCACCAACATGGCAGGCCGTGGCACCGATATCAAACTCGGCGCGGGCGTTGTGGAATGGGAAGGCGACGCGGGTGACAAGACCAAGGCCAAAGGCGGTCTGTTTATTCTGGGCACCGAGCGCCACGAATCGCGGCGGATTGACCGCCAGCTCCGTGGCCGTGCGGGCCGCCAAGGTGATCCGGGCAGCAGCCAGTTTTTCCTGTCGCTCGAAGACGATCTGATGCGTCTGTTCGGTTCGGAGCGCATTGCCCGCGTGATGGACCGGCTGGGTGTGGAAGAGGGAGAGGTCATCACCCATCCGCTGATTACCAGCGCCATTTCCCGCGCACAGCAGAAGGTGGAAGCCTACAACTTCTCCATTCGCAAGCACCTGCTGGAGTATGACGACGTCATGAACCAGCAGCGTACGGTTGTGTACACGCGGCGCAATATTGCCCTGCGCGGCGAGGATCCGACGACGCTTGTGACGGAAATGATCGAAGATGCGGCGGATTATCTGATTGAGAAGCATCAGACCGGAGAAGGTCGTAGCGCGGAATTGAATCATGACGCGCTGGCGGATGATCTGATGCGCACCTTCCTCGTGGACGTCACCGGAGACCAGGGGTTCGTGGGCCTCACGGGGGATCTGTTGCGCTCGTACATGCTCGAACGGATCGAGGAGGCACGGGCGTTACGCCTCTCTTTGCTGGGGGAGGATCTTTTCAAAAGCCTCCAGCGTTACGCGATTCTGCGGGTCATCGACGAAAAGTGGCGCGATCATCTGTACGCCATGGATAATCTGAAGGAAGGCGTGGGTCTGCGTGCTTATGGTCAGAAAGACCCGTTAATTGAATACAAAAAGGAAGGTTTTGAACTTTTCCAGGCAATGTTAGACGAGGTCAACAGTGACGCGCTGCGCATCACCTTCCGTGCCCAGCCGTTGACCGAAACCGCTCCCGCGCCGCGGCCGATGCCTGTGACGCGGACGCCTGCATTGACCTACTCTCATGCGGATTCTGCCGGGATGGGCTTTACGGCGCCGGTGCAGGCTGACGGTGGCGACCCGGACCTGGCTCCGCTCGAATCGGCGGCATCTCCCGCCGGAAAGACTCAACCCGTGCGTGTTGCGCCTCATGTGGGCCGTAATGATCCCTGTCCCTGTGGTAGCGGCAAGAAATATAAGAAATGTCATGGCGCATTGGCAGATAATCCAAGCTGACTTTTCACTTGCCTTTCGTGAATTTTTTGGTTACTTTCTCTTCGTCGGAACTGTTGCCCGCGCGATGGCCGGCATTTCACTCGAAAAAATTGTCGCGGCGACTATGAATGGATGAAGGGTTCTTGACAGGGCGGCTAACATGAGGGCTGCACATGGACCAACGGATAGTAGAGATTTTGATGTACGTTATCGGTGAGATTCAATCTCACCGGATCAAGGCTGAAGAGATCGAAGGAATTTCAGACGAACTGGTGCAGCGCGGGTTTTCCCAGCGCGAAGTGGCGGCCGCCATTTCCCTGTTCGCCGACCGCCTTGCAGGAGAGTCCAGACGAACGCAGGTAGGCAATCCCTCCAGCGTTCATGCACATCGTGTGCTGCACGACGTGGAGCGCCAGTATGTCGCCCCCGAGGCCTATGGGTATCTGATTCAGATGCTGCATCTGGGCATTTTGGATTTGTGCGACGTGGAAGAACTCATCGAGCGGTGCATGCTTCTCGGAAACTTGAACGTCGGCGATGACGAAATGAAGGTGTTGGTGGCTACTCACCTTCTGGAAAAAGATCCCCGTCAAACCGATTCCGCCTACGCTATAAGTCCTTATCGCCCCTGGCCGGAGCACGTTCATTAGCCGTCCGTTTCCGCGAATAATGACGTTTCTTCCGACGGTGCTAAACCTTGAGATAACAAGGCGTTAATGTGCGTCGTGAACCTGTCACAGTTTTCGCAGTTAAAAAGCTTTGAGCGCCCGCTTAAAGCTTTTTCCTCTCTGATAATCCAATGTCAAAAACTACCGATATAACGTCTAAGACGTCCAAGAGCGGCACCACTAAGAAGCGTGCAGCCGCCGAGAAAACCACCGCGTCCAAGCCGGCACGGACTTCCAAACCGGCAGCCGCAAAGAAGACAGCCACGCGTACGCCGCGTGCAGGCAAGACCGCCACAGGCGGGAAAGCCGCGCCGTCTTCCGGTCGCAAGTTCGCGGCTCCGCGTGCCGTGGATGCGACAGGCAAGAACCTTGTCATCGTCGAATCACCGGCCAAGGCGCGTACGCTGACCGGATATCTTGGCAGCGATTACGTTGTGCAGGCGACGGTGGGGCATCTGATCGATTTGCCGCCGAAGCGTCTGGGTGTGGATCTCGAAAACGAGTTCGAGCCCGAATACGTGGTGATCGAAGGCAAGGAGAGCGTGCTCTCCGCGCTGAAGAAATCCGCCCGCGACGCGCGCGAAGTGTTCATCGCGACTGACCCTGACCGTGAAGGGGAAGCGATTGCTTTTCACGTGGCCCGCGAACTGCGCAACGGACACAACCGGAAACTGCACCGGGTGCTGTTCAATGAGATTACGCGCAGCGGCGTATTAAAAGCCATGTCCATCCCCGGCGATATTTCGATGCCGAAAGTGGATGCCCAGCAGGCGCGGCGCGTGCTCGACCGCCTGGTGGGGTATCTCGTCTCGCCCTTGCTGCAGAAGATCGTCGCGCGCGGACTTTCCGCGGGGCGCGTGCAGTCGGTGGCGCTGCGCCTGATTTGCGAACGCGAGGAAGAGATTCGCGCGTTTGTCAAGGAAGAGTACTGGACGGTGGAAGCGTATCTGCGCACCGCCAGGAAGGAACTCTTTTTGGCGCGGCTGGTGAAGATCAAAAATGAAAAGCCGGATATCAAGGATGAGACGACGGCCAAGGCGGCGGTAGAGGATATTCAGAAGCATCCTTTCAACCTGACCGATCTGAAAGTCAAGCCGGCGTCGTCGCGGCCTTATGCTCCCTATACCACCTCAACCTTGCAGCAGGACGCGTCGCGCCGTTTGGGTTTCTCCAACGACCGCACGATGGCCGTGGCCCAGGCGCTGTATGAAGGGGTGAACGCCGGCAAGGATGGCCTCGTCGGTCTGATCACCTACATGCGTACCGACTCCACGCGTCTGGCTCCCGAAGCGGTAGCCGCCGCGCGCGATTACATTGCCGACAAGTTCGGAACGGACTATCTGCCGGACACGGCGCGGGTGTATGTCACCAAGAAGTCGGCGCAGGATGCCCACGAAGCCATTCGTCCTACGGGTGTGCAGCGCGATCCGGCGGCGATGAAGAAATATCTGAACCCCGAGCAGTTCCGGCTCTACGAAATGATCTGGCAGCGCTTTGTGGCGTGCCAGATGGCCGACGCGCGCTTCGAAGTCACCACGGCGACGCTGATGGCGGGACCGTATGAATTCCGCGCCTCGGGCCGCCGCCTGCTGTTCCCCGGCCATCTGGCCGTGCTGGGAGCGGTTGCCGAAGAAAAGCGGCAGACCAAAGAGAGCGAGAACGAGGAAGACGACGACATCACGCGGGATCTGCCCAAGCTCGAAGTGGGCAAGACCTACGCGGTGGACAAGATCACTCCCACCCAGCACTTCACCGAGCCGCCCCCGCGCTTCAATGCGGGCTCGCTGGTCAAGGCGCTGGACGAACTGGGCATTGGCCGCCCGTCCACCTATGCGTCCATCGTCTCCGTGCTGGTCAAGCGCCGCTATGTGGAACTGAAAGAGCGCCGCTTCCATCCCACGACGCTGGGCGAGACCGTGAACAAGGTGCTCGTGGATCAATTCCCCGATATTTTCAACGTGGACTTCACGGCGAAGATGGAAGGGGAGCTGGACCTTGTGGAGAGCGAAGAGTACGGCTGGCGGGAGGTCATCAAGGACTTCTACACGCCGTTCTCCAAGCGGCTCTCCAAGGTGGAAAAGAACCGCATCGCCCTGAAGGAAGCTCAAGAAGAGGTCACGGACAAGATGTGTCCGGATTGCGGCAGCCCGCTGATCATGAAGTGGGGGCGCAGCGGCCAGTTCCTGGGCTGTTCCAACTACCCGGAGTGTCGCCATACCGAGCCTCTCGAACACGAGAAGCCGCCGGAAGTGGCCGAGACGACCTGTCCAAACTGTGGCAAGCCCATGGCTCCCAAGAAGAGCCGGTTCGGTTGGTTCCTTGGTTGTACGGGTTATCCCGACTGTAAGACGACAATGCCGCTGAATAACAGCGAAAGCGTGCCATGCCCGAATCCCGGCTGTACGGGAATGATCACTCAGAAGCGGTCCCGCCGCGGGGCCTTCTGGGGCTGCTCACGCTATCCCGACTGCGACTTTATCTCAAGCTACAAGCCGGTAGCCGAGCCTTGTCCCAATTGCGGCAGTCCGTACATGGAAGATAAGGAACTGAAGAGCGGACATTTTCACCAGTGTCCGAAGTGTAAACATAAAGTGGACGTCGGCGCCGGAGTGAAAGTGTGAGCCATCCCGCGCTAAGTGAACTCCTGCCGGATTTCCTGCGCGACACGGATGCCCGCCGCAAACGGTCGGGACACACCGTGGCGGCGTACGGAAGGGATGTGCGGCAGTTCATCGAGCGGTTTGCACAGGACAACGGAGCCGAGCCGACGGTTGAGGATTTCAAACCGGCGGCGTTGCGGGCGTATCTGCATCACATGACGGCGGACGGGTTTGCCCGGTCGTCGATGGAACGCAAACGGGCCGCGCTTTCCAGCTTCGCCAAGTTTCTCATGCGACAGGGTCAGTTGACCGCCAATCCGCTGGCGGGCCTGCGGCAGCCGCGCGGCCACAAGCCCCTGCCTACGGTTTATCCGGAAAAGGACGTCGTCGCCCAGTTGGACAAGCCTCGCACGGGCACGTTTACAGACCTGCGGGATCATGCCCTGCTGGAGATGCTCTACGGGGCGGGATTGCGGATCTCCGAACTGCTGGGTCTGCGCCGGGCGGAAATCGATTTGTCGCGCTCCACGGTGCGCGTGATGGGCAAGGGATCCAGGCAGCGGCTGGTTCCGGTGTCGCGCAAAGCGGCACAGGCACTCGAAGAATATTTGAAAGCCCGGCGCGAGTTTTTGCAGGCGGAGGAGCTGGCCGATCCGGGCGAGTTGTGGCTCAGCGACCGCGGCAAAAAGCTTTCGCGGTTTCGCGCCTACCAGATTGTCCGCCGCGAACTGGCGGCGTTGCACGGCGAGAAGCTTTCGCCGCACGTGCTGCGTCACTGTTTCGCAACACACCTGTTGGATCATGGCGCCGGCCTGCGTTCGGTACAGGAATTGCTTGGTCACCGTTCGCTGGCCACGACGGAGAAATATACTCACGTGACCGCTCAGCGTTTGAAGGAGGCGTATCGACAGGCGCATCCGCACGCGGAAAAAAAATAGTTGTATTATCGGCTGTGTTCCCTTCAGGGAATGCGAAAGTATGCGCGGCGGGTGTGGTTGTCGAGCCCCCGTGCGAACCGTTTAGAAAGGATAACCGATGAGAACGAAGATTTCCTCGATCCACTTTAAGGCTGCCGATTCCCTCAAAGAGTTTGCCGAAGAAGAAGCGCGGCGACTCGAAAAATTTTCCGATGAGATCCTCAATTGCGAAATCGAGTTTTCCTATACCAAGACTGAGAAAGACGTTCACATGCACGTCAACGTCAACGGGTCGGTGCTGGATGCGACCGGGACGTCGGACGATTTCAAGCGTTCGGTGGTGGCGGCGGTGGACAAGATTGAGCAGCAGCTCAAGAAGTTGAAAGGCAAGCAGCAGACGCGGCGGGCCGCGGGGGCGCCGGATGCGGCGGCGGCGGAAGCCACGGACGAAGAGTAAACCTGCGGCCCTTGCGGCCCGAAGGACGGCTTATGCAGAAACTGCAAGTCGGCGCTTTTTTTCAGGACATGCAGGACCGGCTGTCTTTGAAGCTCGTCAATACTCCGAAAGGCCTGGTACGGGAGATTCGTCAGAAGGATCTTCACCGGCCAGGCCTCGCTCTGGCAGGCTTCATCGATCTGTTCACCTTTGACCGGGTTCAGGTGCTGGGCAACACCGAAATCCGGTATCTGAATTCCCTCTCGCCGGATGCCCAGCGGCAGTCGCTGGAGCGGATCTTCCGCTTCGACATCCCCTGCCTGATCGTTACGAATCTGAATCCCATCCCCGCTGATCTGCCGCGCTTCGCCGATCTGGCCGACGTCTCGATCTTTTCGTCACCGCTGACGACGACCGAGCTGACGCACCTTCTTTCCGATTACCTCGATCATAAGTTCGCGCCGACGCTGACCGTCCACGGATCCCTTGTGGACGTGTACGGCACGGGTCTGCTCTTCACGGGGCGCAGCGGCATCGGCAAGTCCGAAGTGGCGCTGGATCTGGTGGAACGCGGCCACCGCCTGGTTTCCGATGACGTGGTGACGGTGACGCGCACCGCGGACAACGTGATCATGGGCCACGGCTCGGAACTGCTCAAGCACTTCATGGAGATCCGCGGCATCGGCATCATCGACGTGGGCCGGATGTTCGGCGTGCGCGCGGTTCGCCTGCAGAAGCGGGTGGAAACCGAAGTGGAACTGGTGGACTGGAGCGGGGAGCAGGACTACGACCGCACCGGGATTGACGACGAGTTCAAGGAATATCTCGGAGTCAAAATCCCTTACGTACGTCTGCCGATCTTTCCCGGCAAGAACATTACGGTGCTGGCGGAAACGATTGCCCTCAATCTGCATCTGAAAGTCTACGGGTTTCATCCGGCCAAGCAATTCGGCGAAGCCCTGACCGATGCGATGCGTGTGAAAACCCAGCTTGAATCCTATCTGGAAAAAGACTTCGAGTAGGAGGAACGCGCATGGTTCGTGCGGTTATTCTGACGCACGGTACGCTGGGCGCGGTACTCCTGGCGACCGTGCAGGGCGTGCTCGGGCCGCAGGCGGACGTGCAAGTCCTGTCCAATGAGGGTCTTTCCCTCGATCAAATCATCCACGCCGTTCAATCGACTCTGAGCGGCGGCCCCCTCATTTTCTTTGTCGATTTCTGTGGTGGCTCACCTTACGTCGCGTGCAAAACGCTTCAGCAGGTTCATCCGGAATGCGCGATCATTTCGGGAGTGAACATGCCGATGCTGTTTTCCTTTTTTACCAAGCGCGAACAGCTCGCCTTTAGCGAACTGGTGACTATGGTGGAATCGGACGCCCATCGCGGAATTCAACGGATTTCTTCATGAGCTTAAATCTTCTTCGGAGGAAAGACAAGTTAGTTTTTCCTCTTGTGCGTATCGATGACCGCCTGCTGCATGGACAGGTCATCGTTGGCTGGGGACAGACGCTGCAACTCTGTCCCGTTTTGCTCGTTTCCGACCGTGTCAGCCGCGACCGGACCCTGTCGCAGACCTTCCGCCTGCTCATTCCCGAAGAGCAGCGTGGCGACGTGATTTCCCTGGCCGACGCGGCGCAGCGCTGGCAGCGCGGAGATTTCAAAAATACGCGGGCGATGCTGGTGCTGGAAACTCCGGTGGACGCGCTGAAACTGGTGCGTCTGGGTGTACCTCTTAGAGAGCTTATT
>DASXUQ010000004.1 GCA_036504735.1 bacterium | reverse complement strand
CCGGCGTGTCCGTTGTATCCTGCCCGCCAGTGGCCCGCCCAGGCGCGGATCCGGTCGGTTCCGGAGTGGCCGATTTCCGCCGCCATTTCGCTGTCGTAGTCGAAGGCGCCCGCTTTACCGAACACGTGCGCCCCCGGATACTTCACGTCGAGTCGTCCAAAGCCGCCCGCCTCCACGCGCCAGGATGGCGACAACCGCCATAAGGCATACGGCTCGACCGTGAATTTGCGACGCCGGTCCGGAATCGAGCCATAAATCCCGTGGACGTTGTTGCCGGGCACGATGCGGTTGAATCGGTCCTGAATTAAAACTGGTGCTGAGGCGAAAATGTCGAAGCGCACGCCGGCATGCCGCACAATCACTCGCACTGCGTCGAAACTTTGGGCGGTGTTGCGCCAGCCGTTGTAGCCGAGCATGCGTTGCTCGCCGAAATCCAGCTCCTGTCTGCCGGCGCGGATGGCCAGCAGGTCTTTCTCCGCGCCGATCTCGACGTACCCGACACGCAGGTCCAGCTTGTCCTGATAGTTCGTCGGCACTGGCTGAATGCCTGTCAGGAACACGCGCGCGTCCTGCGCCTGCATCACGAAAACCAACCGCCGCGATGGCCGGATCGTCAGGTTCAGCCGCATCCTCGTGAGTCCATGATCGTCGTCGGAATTGTGCCGGAAGCCGCTGCCGGTGAAGCCTTCATAGCGCAGACGAGCCTCGCCGCTGAAGCGCAGCCACTCCGGCAAGTACTGGTTAACGAAATCCGAGGCTGGACGATCCTGCGCGCGGCCGACGAGCCCTAGCGCGAGCAGGATCGGCAAAAGCTTCAACATGGAGGAGTGCCGTTCATGAGGTTTCGATGCAAGCCACACCGGTATTGTAGCGTGGCCGCGAGAATCTTCCGATGAAAGTAATATTGATCTATGAGAAATTCATTCGCCGTTGGGTCGATTGCCGTGTTGTGCCTGGCCCATGTGCTGGCGTCGGCAGGGGTGCGGACTTCCCCGGCCAATGATATCGCCATCAAGACCGGCTCGTCAGCGGATAGTCAACTTGAACTCCGTTATACTCTGCCTTCGGCTGGCTTCGTCACGCTGGTGATCGATGATGCCCATGGCAGGCGCGTTCGCAATCTGATTGGTGCGGCACCGCGCGGGGCCGGCGCGCACACCGAACTCTGGGATGGAGCCGACGACCAGGGCCAGCCGGTTCCCGCAGGTCCCTACCGTTGGCGCGTGCTGCGCCACAACGGCGTCGGAATCGAATACCTGCTGAGCTATGGGAATCCCGGTACTCCGCCCTGGGCCACAGCCGACAGCAAAGGCGGCTGGGGCGCGGACCACACGTTGCCTCAAGCCGCAATCACGATTCCCGGTGGGGTTGTTTTGGGATGGCCGATGGCCGAATCGGGCTGGTTCCTGGTCGGCGTTGGACCCGATGGTCGTAAGGATTGGGGACTCAAGAACCGCTTCGCTTTCGGCGATACCCTCATCAATCTCGCCAGTGACGGGCAGTACCTGTACGTTGCCAGCGAGCAGAATGCCGCGCCTTTGATGCGCTATTACAAGAAAATGGCGCACAGCGTCTTGTACCGCTATCGCCTTAGCGACCGCAAGCTTGCCCGCTTCGGCGATCA
>DASXUQ010000003.1 GCA_036504735.1 bacterium | reverse complement strand
CAGCTCGAAGTGATCGTTCTGGGTTTCGGAAGCCGTCGACCAGCGCAGCGCCACCGCGTTGTCGCCCGACTGCGCCTCGAAGCTCGTCAGCTCCACCGACAACTGCAAATCGCACATCACATAGTCTTCATCCTCGCCCAGCCACTCATCCAGACCGAACGTGCCGTTGGTCATGTTCGGGCAGGCACTCTGATCCATCATACCGAAGCCGTACTGGCCAACCGGCTGATGCGTCAGGCGGAAGCGGAAGACGCCATTGTAGCGGCTGATGTTCGTGACACCCGGATCGATGAAGGTAAAGGTGTGGATACCGGGGGTAACCACGGCGTCCTGCACGAACCATTCGGGGGCGCGACCGTCGCACAGCACGTCATCGAAGCTGTAGTCGGCGTTGCCGTCTTTCCAGGCGTTCAGATACAGATGGCCACCATGGCGGGCATAAAGTTCATAGTTCGGACCGGCGGTCACCTGAACAATGATCGACACCGGCGTGCAAGGCTGCCACGGAGCGCCGAAGAAGGCCACGCCGTCTTCGAAGTTGTCCATGTGCGCAGGTACGGTGGTGTGGATCAGATCGGTGTTCTGCGGGTAGATGTGCGGAGTCGCTTCGCCGTCAACCTGCGGACCGAGCCAGGCAATACCGGACAGCACGTGGCCGGGATTATTGACAAGCGTCGGATAGTAGCAGGTGGTCAGGTCGCCCTGATCGATGCCGTTGTACCAGACCTTGATCGCGGTATTGGATGTCTCCAGACCGTGGGTGGGGCTGGTCTCGGTGGCCTGAATGTAATCCACGCCGGTGACGCCGCTGGTATAGGTAAGCTGGGCGTTGCCGTTGACGTCCGTCATGACGGGCGAACCGGGGAGCGGACCCGCGGGGGTGGCGCTGCCGGGCAGCACGGAGAAGTCCACCGCGCGTCCGACAATCGCGTTGCCGTTATCATCGCGCACCGAGGCGTTCAGCGTGTGCGGCATGTTGATCTGGTTGGCGGCAAAGGTCGGCGTGAGAATCACGGATTCATTCACGGCGGCGGCGATGCCCTGCGTGGTCAGCCACGCGAAGAAGATATTGTCGTCGTTGGACGGATTGACCGTATGCACGAGAATCGTCTGGTCGCCGTTGTTGACGAAAGGAATCAGGTTGTAAGCTTCGTCGTCATAGGTCTCGATGCAGGGCGAAAGCTGGCAGGGATTGAGCATCGGGTCGACCGGATTGGTGGTGGCATCGTCACCGATACCGCCTACGGTCAACAGCGCGCCGTCGGAAATCAGGTCGCCGTCATCGAGGCCGCCGGCGCTGCTGCTCATGCGCTGGCCGTTGACATCGATCAGCGAATACTGGCAGCCGCAATTGTAGCTGAAGGAGATGCCGAGTCCCATGTTCAAGCTGAGATTCGGATCGGGCAGCACGATCGGGCTGGCGAGATTGATCTGGAAATCGTCGCCATTGATGGCCTGGCCACCGAACAGCAGGATGATGCTGTTGTTCGGATCGGCATTGGGATCATCGAACACGACGGCCAGAATTTCGCCGTCAACCCCGTAGGGATTGGTTTCGGCAACGTCGAGCGTCGAGATTCCCGCGGGGCGGCTATCGATGATCGGCGCCACGATGGAGGTGACGTCTTTCCAGCCGTTTTCCCACAGACCGAGATTGCTATAGGTCACATCCCACGAAAGGGCATTGCCTTCGAGCGACACGGAGCCATCCGGTAAGGTTGCATTGTAGACCGACGCTGCGCCAAGGAAGGCGGCGCGCACCGTAGCGCCCACCGGCTTGTTCACGCGAATGGTGGACGTCGGCGTAACGTAACCGTGGCCGTCCGTGGACAGCGTCACCTGACCGGTTACCGAGTAGACACTGCTGATGTTGCGGCCGCCGTCACGCGGAGTCACCCCATGAGGGATGGTGCCCACGGCAAACGCGAGCGAACTGGTCAGTGTCAGCAGCGTCAGCATGCCGATCACCGCCGCATAAAGCGAAAAACATTTCTTCATCAATGACGTCCTTTCCTTTGGTTTTCATCCAACGGAGCCTTACGCTGTCTTGCTCAAACGACGCAGGGCAGATCCGCTCTCTATGTTTGGTTGCAGTTGAGCGAGTAAGTGTATCTAACTTCATCACACGAAATGGGCACTCGAGGTCTGTGAACTGCTTCAGGAGTTGAGCAAGGAATTTCGGCGCGGGAGACTCAGGAAGAACGAGGATGACCCTCTGGAGAGGACGTTCTTCCATCCAAGAATATGCGGCGGGACGATTACGATGATTTTGCCGCGCAGCATGGCGCACAGAAAGAACCTGAGTGACGGAGTAGAATATAACCAACTTCTTCACGTCTGCAAGGAGACTCCTGTGTCAGGAATACATTTTTGCAGTAGCGGACATGCAACCACTCCTATATTAGCTATACTGTGACTCTATACTTTTTTAAATTAGTGACCCAGCAAAACAAGATGCACTCTGGGGAATGAAAAGCAAAAGCCGGTCACGCTGACCGGCTCTGCTCGGGTAAGAACAATCGATTAGAAATTCAACTTATCCACATAGGCCCAGCGACCAATGTGTGCGCGATAATCTTCGGCGCAGCAACTCCGCACTCTCTTGCGCAGTACACTCCTCTCTTTGCCGCTCCAAACTCTCACATCCGGAGAGGCATGATGGCCAATGCAAGAGGCGCTATTTAAGCAGGAGCATCTTCTTCTCCGACACAAACCCATTGACGTCGATGCGATAGAGATATACACCCGAAGGCAGCGCCGATGCATCGAAGATCACACGATGGCGCCCCTGCGGCATGGATGCGTTCACCAGCGTGGACACATCCTGGCCGAGCAGATTGAAAATTCTAAGTTGCACAAAACCCGCATCTTTAAGATCGTAGGAAATCTCGGTTGTGGGGTTAAAGGGATTCGGATAGTTCTGCGCGAGCGCATAGTCGGTAATCACGTCGGCGTTTGCCGTGGGCGTGGCGCTGACGGTGCGCAACTCGGTGCGGTGACCGTTGACGTCCACGGCCGCCAGCACATAGCTGTAGGATGTGCCGTTCACCAGATGCTCGTCAGAGTAGCGATAGCTGCGTTCGGCGGGACCGTTGCCCTGCGAGGCCACGCGCGCAATGTTGTGGCCGTCGCGCAGAATCTCGAAATGATCATTGGCGTTTTCGGAAGCCGTAACCCAGCGCAAGACCACAGAGCCATCTCCCGCTGCCGCGTCAAGCGAGTTCAGGGTCACGGCCAACTGGAAGTCGGGAAGCATGTAGTCTTCCACCTCCCCGAGCATGTCGAGCGCAAACGTGCCGCACGTCGCCGCCGGACAGGCAACGGTATCGCGCAGACCGAACCCAAAACGGCCCACCGGCCGGCTGGTCAGGCGGAAGCGGAATACCCCCGCATAGACGCCCATGTTCGTTACACCCGGATCCCGCACCGCAATCGTGTGCAGTCCCGGCGTCACCGGCAGATCCTGAATCATCCATTCCGAAGCCACACCGTTCGGGCAGGCGATTTCATCACAGAAAGTCCCGTTCAGATTGCCGTCTTTCCACGCATTCAAATATAACTGTCCTCCGCAGTTCTGATAGCGCGGGAAGTTGGGGCCTGCGGTAACGGTTACCATCACCGATTCCATCTCGCACGGCGTCCACGGCGCGTTGAGGAACGTCACACCGTCATTGCAGGAATCGAGGCCATCGGCGTGGGGAGTCGTGTCGCCCGAGACGCACGCGCCCAGCCAGGCAATGCCCGAAAGGCCGTGGCCGGGATTGTTGGGCAGCGTCGGATAGCCGCAGGCGGGCAGGTTGCCCATGTCGACTTGCGTGTAGAGGAACTGGCAGGTATCCTGTGAAATAGCGCAGGCACAGGCGCCGCTGTCCAGTTGCACGGCGTAGAGCGTGTTGTTCAGCCCGTTTCGCACCCACAGGACGACATTGGGCGCAAAGTTCACGGCGTCGCACTCCATACCCTGCAGACGTGCGGGAAGGGTGACCAGATCGCGGATCCACACGCCGGTGAGCTTATTGACGACGCTGACGCGCCCCTGCCCGTCGTGACCCACAAACATCCTGTTGCCTGTGCCCACGACGATGCCACTGATGTCACGGTCGGGCTGTCCGGTGGGGCCAAGGGGAATCAGCGATCCCAGATAAACACCGCTGGAAGAGAAGTGGCCGATGCTGTCACTGACATCGGGGGAATGCCAGATCGTGCCGTTGGTCGGATCGATGGCAAGGCCGTCATTTACGCGGATCGGCGGCTCCTGCACCAGACCCGTAAACTGAAAGGTACAGAGTCCGGTGGCGGGGTCAATCAGAAAAATGCGAAAGGTGGCGTCTTCCGCGCCCCACAGCAGGCCGCGGGACTGATCCCAGACGATTTCATCAATGTTGACCGGAGTGCCCGCCGAGGTGTGCAGAGCCACGCTGTCGACCAGTTCGCCCGTGGCGGTTATCTGATAAAGCTGGGGAACGAGGTAGTTGGTGTAGTAGAGATGACCGTCGCAATCCGCGGCAATGGAGACTCCGAGATTATTGGGAGCAGGAACAGGCACGGAAATGGTGCGCAGGACTTCGCCGGTGCTGTCCAAGGCATTGCCATGATCCCGCGAGTAGACGGCAATCTCGCGGGCCCGGGTATTCTGCGGCGTTCCGGGCGTCCCTGCTTCTATCGCCAGCGCGATCATTGCGACCGCGGCCAGCGCGATAAACACACGATGGATCTTCATCATCACCTCATCATTCACAAACCGCACATCACATAGTTCACTCGTGGGTTACACGCGGCAACGGTACCCCGCCAGAGGGCTCCCAAGCGGCGAATGCGCACAAAGTGTAATGCGGGGGCGGCTGGATGACATGCTCACGCATAACCTGTTTCCGCTTATCCCTGTCGCTGCGGCACTCGTACGGGGAATGGGCGGCAGGATGCGGCAGATGCCTCTTCGCAAAGGCCGGAAAACAGGTGTTCCAAACGTCCTTGACAATAAGTGGGCAGAATGCTATTATATCTCAGTAGGTCTCCATCTTGCCGCACCTTGAAGGAACACACCGTGTTGAAAGAACAAGTCTATCTCTGCCTTTCCGCACTTCTGCTCTGCTTCCCCAGCTTTGCAGCCTCCCCTCTGCCCCAAACCGCCTTCTTCGTCCAAAATGAAGGCCAATGGGACGGCGCGTTCTCTTTCAAGTACGACGCCCCCGGCGCCACCTACTTCCTCACCTCATCAGGGATGACGCTGGACCTGCATTCCCCCGAGCCCCGCACCGCCCCCGACCAACTTTGTCATCCTGAAGCCCGTCTTCGGGCAGAAGGACCTCGGGCGAGTCTGGTCCACGGCCACATGCTGAAACTCTCCTATATCAATGCCAACCCCAACCCTGTGTTGCTGGGTGAGGACAAACTCCCCAGCTACAGCAACTACTTCCTGTCTAAGGATAGCTGTAAATGGCGATCCCGTGTGGGCCACTACCGTAGCGTCACCGCCCAAGACGTCTGGCCGGGAATCGACGTCCAATACCGGATCGGTGGTGTAGGGGCACACAGCAGTGTGCCCGTCGGCATCGAAACCGTCTACCACCTCCATCCCGGTGCTGATCCCAATCAGATCCAACTGCGCTATGAAGGGCAGGATGGTGCAATCACCGTAGATGCAAACGGCAGTTTGCTCTTGTCGACGTCGCTGGGTCTGGTGACAGAAAAAGCCCCCTTCGCCTATCAAACCATCAATCACACCCAAATCGAAATCCCCTGCCGCTATGACCTGACCGCTGAAGGCGGCTACCGCCTTGTGTTGGGGCCGTACGATGCGACAAAGGAGGTGGTGATTGATCCGCTGGTGTACGGCAGTTTTCTTGGAGGTGGGGGTGCTGATGAGGTGCGCGGGATGGCACTGAGTCCCAATCGGCAGATTGTGCTTTGTGGTATGACCGATGCTCAAGGTTTTCCCATAACACCGGGAGCATATCAGCAGATCGGCAGGTATGAGGACGGTTTTGTCACTAAATTGTCTTTAGGTGGTGACTCACTAATATTTTCCACGTACTTCAATGCAAAAGTTGTTGCGGTTAGCACCGATTCGCAAGGCCATGTGTTTGCATCCGGGAACGGTAACCAACTTCTGCCATTAACCCCCAATGCATTTGATACAACTCTCGCGGGCTACGAAGGCGCAATCGCTGAGTTCTCTGCCGGAGGCGACAGTTTGCTGCTGAGTTCATATCTGGGCGGGAGCGGCGCTGACTTTGCCAACGGATTAGCCGTCGGAAACGATGGGCGAGCCTACATCGTGGGCTTGACCCGCTCGGTGGATTTTCCCGTGACATCGAATGCGGCCTTCCCGACACCGCGCCCCCCCGTGTTCGACGGCGAAGCGTTTCTGACTGTGATTGATCCCGTCACCGTTTCCATAATTTATTCTACCTTCATTCCCGGTTCATCCTCGGACGAGGCGTACGGCGTTCATGCACCAGGGCCGGATTCGGTCTGGGTCACGGGGAGAACACAGAGCAGTGATTTTCCGACTACGCCGGACGCGTTACAATTAGACAGCGGTGGACGGGAAGACGGCTTCTTCTGTCTGTTCAACACGCAAAGCGGCGCACTGCGGTACAGCTCCTACCTGGGCGGCAGTAATACCGACTATGTCTCCGATATTGCATCTATAGACGGCCAGCATATGGTCATAACCGGGAATACGTTTTCGGCGGATTTTCCCGTGACGCCCGGCGCATTCGACACATTGCTGACTCCCGATATGCCCAAAGGGTTTGTCCTCATTATGCAGTGGCCGGACAGTCTTGTGGCAGCCACGTTTCTCGGTGGACGCAATGGTGATTCAGGAGTTGAAGTGGCGGCGGACGCGGATGGCATTGTCGTGGCTGGAGAAACGCGGAGCAATGACTTTCCGGTGACACATGGAGCCTTCGATACCCTGCTGAACACCAACGGCCAGCCTACCGATTGGTATTGGGACGCCTTCGTCAGCCGTCTCAGCCCTGATCTGGCACATTTGGAGTATAGCACATACCTCGGCGGTCAATGGACCGAGTACTTGCAGGCCGCCGCGTTTTCAAGTCCGGATACCGTGTGGCTGGCCGGGCAAACCGGTTCCGGCGATTTTCCGATTACCCCCAATGCGGTGCAAAGTCAATATCGAGACTTCGGCGATGGTTTCATCGCCTGCTTTGCCGTGCCTAATCCAGCCGCCGACGCAGTCCCTCAGCCCTTCATCCCTCCGCCTTCATCCTTCATCCTTTCCTGCTTCCCCAATCCCTTCAACCCCACCACCACGCTATCCTTCACGCTGCCTGCATCCTCCGAGGTCAAGCTGGAGGTCTTCGACGTGTTAGGCCGCAGTGTCTATCAGCAAAACTTGGGACGGCTGACTGCCGGAGAGCAT
>DASXUQ010000001.1 GCA_036504735.1 bacterium | reverse complement strand
CCGCCTGAACGTGAACGGCTTTGTGGCCGAGAAGAAGATGCTGCTGATGAAGTAAACGCCCCGGGCGATTGTCGGAGGGGCGGATCTTAGATCCGCCCGCTGACCAAGAACCGAAGCACAAGAAAGGGCGACCCGCGCGGGGCGCCCTTTTTCTGTGTCTGCGGGATGGCGGACGGGCACCGTCCTTTGGTTGAAGACGGGCACGACATGTCGTGCCCCTACGGCAGATCCAACCATGGCAAACATTCGGCTCTTGGGGCCGCGCGCAGAATCTTTCCTTGCTACTTCAGCTATACTTCGACCACAAAACAGCGGCGAGGCATCGGCTGTTGCGCGGCTAAAACGCGAGGTTGCCGTAATGCCTCTCTTTGTGCGGGTCAGTTATAACCGCTCTATACGGTCTATTTGGGCGCGCAAAAAGTCTCGCCCTATAGGTAGTTGAGGCTGCACTGCAAACATACTGTCGGTAAAAGAGTCAGCCGCATTGTCTAACTTCAGAAAAATTGCACTTGCCGGTGCGGTTTTCGTAGTTACTATACTGACCATACTGCACTGCGTCTAAGTGTGCAGGAAATTATCAAAGGAAAATGCGCAGGAAGCCTTGGCACTTCAACTTTGATTATTTAAATTGTGCCCGTGCATAATGTAGACGTGCATCACGCGGGGCGACCCTGAATATTCTGGGTTTCATCCCGGCGCCAAAAGAGCCAAGACATTATGCGCGCACTATCCTACGCTTTTGTCAGCTTCGATAATATGTGAATCAAGGAAAGGATGAAGTCATGAACAAAGTTCTTGCTCTTTTTGTTGCGCTGACCGTCATCGCTCTGGCGGCGTTTGCTCAGTGTTCGTTCCCGTACACCCAGGTGGATATGGGTAACCTCGACGCGTGCAACTATCCGACACTGACCAATAATCCGGGTCATGGACTTTCCGGCATTGCGTGGCTTGGCCCGCAGGTTACCGGTGAAGCCGGCCCCCGTTCGACCTCGCTGCGCGAATGCTGCGCGGGTCGTGACAACATCGGCGCGCAGCTTGATCCGGGCAATGACGGCGTGGCTTTCTTCGGCGCACCCTGGACCCCGTGCTCAATGGTCTCCGTGCTGGTACAGGTCACCGGCGGTCCGAACTACGCGGAATACGCGCAGTGTGGCGGCCATCTGTATCTGAGCGCGTGGAAAGACGGCAACCTCGACGGCGACTTTGATGACGTCCTCTGCGACGGCCAGGCTCCCGAGTGGATGATTGAAGATGCGCCTGTGACCCCCGGCGTCCATTTCTTCACGTTCCGCGATCCGGGCGACTTCGATCACGGCATCTATAACGGCATTCTCCGCTTCCGTCTGACCAGCCAGCCTGTGGGCGCGTACGGCTACGGCCTTGCGGATGCGAGCTGCCCGAATCTTACCCACGGCACGTTCGGCCTCGATTTCCTCGGCGAAGTTGAAGACTACATTATCTGCGATCTGCAGTTGTCCGTGGAACTGGCTAACTTCGACGTCCGCTCCGGTAACGGCACGGTTGACCTGAACTGGGCCACCGCCGCTGAAATCCAGAACGATCATTTTGAAGTCATGCGCGACGGCGTTGCCATCGCACGTATCGCCAGCAAGGGCAATGGCCCGACCGAGCGTCAGTACAGCTACACCGACAACACCGTCAGCAACGGCACGGTCTACAGCTACACCCTCGTGGGCGTGGACGTCAATGGCGGCCGCAATGAACTGCGTACGGTCAGCGCGACGCCGGAAGCCGGCCAGGGCGCGGTAACGGACTATGTTCTCAGCCAGAACTTCCCGAACCCCTTCAACCCGACGACCTCGATCAGCTTCGACGTGAAGGAAGCCGGTTTCGTCAGCATGAAGGTCTACAACATGGTCGGCCAGGAAGTCGCCACGCTGGCGCACGGCACGATGGCCCAGGGCCGTCACACCGTCAGCTTTGACGCCACCAACCTGCCTTCCGGTCTGTACATCTATCGCATGGAAGCTGCAAACTTCTCCGCCACGAAGAAGATGCTGCTGATGAAGTAACCTTTCCGAATCTGTAGGGGCGGATTGCATCCGCCCGTTGCACAAAGGATAGAGAAAAACAAAAGGGCGATCCGCGAGGGTCGCCCTTTTTCTGTGGCTGTGGGATGGCAGACGGGCACGACATGTCCGGCGAAGCCGAGATCTCGCTCGGCGGATCGTGTCCCTACGGCCGATTCCGTGCCTCACGTCTTGGGACTGCGCGGTACCCCCGCGCTGTCCCCCCGCCGAAGGCGGCCTTGGGATCCAACGCACGGCGTTGGGGTCAAGGGGTCGCCCCTTGCCATTTGATGGTACAGCCAAATGGCGTCGTCACCGGGTTCGCAATAGCTTTGGAATTGCCGCTGAGAGCAGCATCCAGCGCCATCTTCAGGTCGTGCTTGCGCACCATCTTCTCTTCGGTGTTGTCATCAATCTGGCCGCGGTAGACCAGCCTGTGGTCCGGGCCGAATACAAACACTTCCGGAGTGCGCGTGGCACCGAAGGCGCGCGCCGTGCTCTGGGTTTCGTCGATCAGATAGGGGAACGGGTAACTCTGTTGGGCCGCCTGCTGTTTCATCTCTGCCGCGTTGCCGCCTGTCGCATTGGGATTGATCAGCACAAACTGCACACCCTGCGGGCCGTAGGTATTCTGCAAAGCAATCAGCCGGGACTGATAGGCCTGGCCGTAGGTACAATGGCTGTCCATAAACACAACGACAACCGCGCGCTTGCCCGAGAAGCCGTCCGAAGACACCGCCTGCCCGCTGCTGCCGGTCAGGGAAAAGGATGGCATGGCCGCGCCTGCGCCCAGTTCCGCGGCGGAAGTCTTAAGCCATGTCATCAGCAGGAAAATTCCCCCCAAAACCGCCAGACGCGCGGCCTGCGGGGCGAAATGTGGTTTGGAGTGCTCCATATCCCGCTTTCCTTGTTATGTGGGTCTACAGAGCTTACGATAGCGGTGTCTGTTCAGTTCCCTTGGGGCACAACGACAGAAAAAACCTTGACATTTTGCAGGAAATACGCTACTGTTCACACGACCGCCATTTTCAGCGCTCCACCCTACTGCACGGCCACCGGCGGAAACCCTTTGCTATCGCAAGCAGGCAACCACCGGGATCACAGCATCCCGGCAAATTGTGGGTATCAGCCATGTATACTTTTGCACACGTTGAACTTCCCGTACGTGATCTGCGCCAGGCCAGCGCCTTCTACGGCGCGCTGTTCCAGTGGAAATTCCAGCCCTTTTATGGGGATGATTATCTGATGATTTGTGCTCCAGACGGTCAGGAGATCGGCGGACTCACCCGGGTCGATGAGGTCCCCTACATCAATGGCTTCTGGAACTATGTGGAAGTTGCTGACATTGAAAAGACATTGGACCTCGTGCAGCGTCTCGGCGGCAAGATTGTGCGCCCCAAAGGGGAATTGCCGGATCACTATGGATCTTATGCCGTGCTGCAATCGCCCGATGGCTACAATCTCGGAATCTGGTGCAAGGCGGCAGCATAACCCATGCTGATTCAGCGGCTCGCAGAGCTTCCCGAATTCATCGCCGGTGACCACACTCGGTTAAGAGAGATGCTGCATCCGCACAAGCAGCCTTTGCCGCTCAGCTACAGCCTGGCTCATGCCACGCTCGCCTGCGGCCACTGGTCATCGCTGCACGTGCTGGCATCCAGTGAAGTGTATTACATTCTGCAAGGCGCGGGACGGGTGGAAATCGATGGGGAGCAGCGCGATGTGCTCCCCGGTGATACCATCTACATTCCGCCGCGGAGCGCGCAAAGAATCTTCAGCATCGGCCCTGCCGATCTGGAGTTTCTCTGCATCGTCGACCCGCCTTGGCGCGCCGAAGACGAGACGGTGCTCGAAGACAAAAATAGGAAATGAGAAATAGGAAATAGGAAAGCAGAAGCCGCCATGACGTCATCGCCGAGCCGGGTGTAGGGGCCGGTCTTAGACCGGCCCGCAACAATGACCACATCCACAACCCATCGCGTTTTCTATTTCACCTTTCCTATTTCCTGCCCGGGGGCAAAACAAAAGGGCATTCCCTTTCGGAAATACCCTTTTTGTGCGCGGGCTATGCCCACGAAGAACTCTTGAGAACTACGGGCGCGAAGCTGCCTTGACTGAACCCCGCTTGCTACGACGGCCGTCGGCAGGCGCAGCGGGTTTATTCTTAGGCTCCGTGCTGGGTTCAGCGGTCGCTTCGACCATGTTCTTCGCAACCCACTCTTGAAGTGCTTCCTGCGTGAACTTGATCTGACCACCAAGCCGGAAGTGGGGCACGCCCCACCTCTTGTAACCGTTGCGGAGGGCTGCAGGGGTCTTTCCCAAGAACTTCGCAGCCTGCTGAATGTTCAGGATCACCATGGCTACATCGTCCTTTCACTGAATGATTTCTTGCTCGCCGTTCTGAGCAGTCTTTCCGAACTCATACTGGCTGCATTCTGATAACATACGGGACAGCGGAAAAGTTCCCGTTTTGCTAATGATACGAATTCCTCTGATTAATGTCAATAATTTTCTGCAAAACGATGGATCAACCGAGGCAATTTGCAACACAATGCTCTCGTTTCCTCGGCTATTCGTGGCGCGGCAAAGTGAGGTGGCTCCGTGCTGACTCTTCCAAATGGCGATAATCCATGGGTTTTACTGGTCGAAATTGCGATTGCCGCGTTTATTCTGTGGCTTCTCTTCTTCCGCAAGAAATTCAGTTATGGTGCTGATAAACGTGGACTTCAACGTATTGAGATTCGGCTGGCCGGGCGAATGGCTCCCGCCGAAGTCACCGTTTCGGCAGGCCTTCCTGCACAACTGCTTATCCACCGCTATGACAAGGAGCCCGAAGAAGAGTTGTTTGAAATCGAAGAGCTTGGTATCTATGAACTTCTTCCTGCCCTCTATACAACAGTTATCGCATTTAACCCTGAAAAACGGGGAAGGTTTCCGATGATCTTAGGCGGCGAACGAAAAGCTGGGACGATGATCGTCGAATGAAGGACGCCCCTTGCTCACTAACAGGAGGGATGAAGAAAGAAGAAAAAGTCACGGATGGAGAGGCATGCCTCCTGAAAAGTGTTCTTGACTTTATCCGCAGATTAGTATAAATTGTTGTCCTTCCGCTTAAACATTACCTAAAGGAGGGTTCGCCCCACTCGTTGTTAAGTTTTGCCCCGAGCTTCCGGCACCATGCCGGAGCTTGATTGTCGACTGACGAAGACAGTAGAACTTCTGACAACGAGGGTAAAATGCGAACCTTTTTTGCGAGCATCTCGGTAACGGTGCTCATCCTGTGTACCGTGGGCCAAGCCGGTGCGGACCTGCACGACCCCGCCCAAGCCGCCGACTACCTGATCATTGCCCCGGCGGACCTTCTGCAAAGTTATCCCTGGATCCAGCAGCTTGCGGCATGGCGCAGCCAGCATGGCCGCACGGCCATGATCGTCGCCGCGGACAGCATCTGGACCGAATTCGGGAACGGCCTTCCTTCAGATACCACTCTGAAGGATTTTTTGTTTTATGTCTATGATCACTGGAGCGCCCCGCACCTGCGAGACGTTTTCATCATCGGCTGGCACGATCTGGTGCCCAGCCACATTGACAGCACCGGCGGCGCGGCTGCACTGACGGATTACTACTATGCCGTGCGTGAAAACTCGCCCATGCTGCCGCTGTTCTCCGTGGGCCGCCTGCCGTGGAGCCCGTCGCAGACGCCGCAACTCTATGACTACTACAGCAAGGTTGTGGCTTACGAGTCCCAACCTGAAGCTCCGTGGCAGACCCGCCTGCAACTCATCGCCGATTTTCGGGACCAGGCTTTCAACTTCGAGGATGCGTCGGAAGGCACTATTGTCAATCTGAACTCCAGCATCACCGTAACCCGCGACTATTGTGACCATCCACAGGGCGATCCGTGGCATGGGGACAGTTCCGGCATCATGCAGCATCTGAATGACGGCAGTCTGATCGTTGCGCCCTTCAGCCGGGCGGACTTCGGAACGTGGGGCTCCGGGCTGCATTTGACGCCCCAAAACCTCCGCACGCTATCCAACGGTGCCCGGCTGCCCATTGTACTGGGGATTGAACTCGATGTGAACGTGAATGACTTCGCGGTGAGCGGCATTCCGCGCGCCTTGCTGGAAAATCCCGACGGCGGAGCCATTGCCTATTTCGGAATGAGCAATTTCTGCTTCGTTATGACAACGGTGATGTACCGCCAGAGTTTCTTTCAAGTGGCCGCGGCGGACACACCAAGAGTACTGGGAGACGTGTGGCGGTATGCAGCGGCGATAAGCCCTTCTCCCGATATACACGCCATGTGGGAAATGCTGCTCGGCGATCCCGGCCTGCGCCTTCCCGCCATCCACGCGGACACGAAGGATTTCGCCCCCCAGCCTTCATCCCTCAGCCTTTCCTGCTACCCGAACCCTTTCAACCCGTCAACGCAAATCCAATTCGAACTGAACCGGACCGAACACGTGAAGCTCGAAGTCATGAATGTGCTGGGCCAGCATGTGGCCACCCTTGTGGATGCACCGCAGATCGCCGGCAGCCACACCGTCACCTGGAGTGGCGCCGATCATCCTTCGGGCCTGTACTTTGCGGTGCTCGAAGCCGGTTCGGTCCGTCACGTTACGAAAATGATGCTCCTCAAATGAGATCCCCGCACATGACCTATAAATCCGCACTCCTCCTGCTTGCCCTGCTGCTCTGCTCGACCTCCTTAGCCAACTTGCACGATACCGCCAACCGCGCCGATTATCTGATCATTTCCACGCGTGACGTTCTGCAAAACAATTCCTGGATCCACGATCTGGCCAACTGGCGTAATCAAAATGGCCGCACCGTGGGCGTGATCTCCACCGACAGTATTGCGGCAGAATTCGACACCGGGACTTCCGCCGATTCCACTCTGAAGAATTTTCTCTGGTATGCCTACCGCAACTGGCAGCAACCCCGGCTGCGGGACGTCTTCATCATCGGCTTCCACAATGTGGTTCCTTCGCATGTGGAAGATGATTCCAGCTTCTGGGCGGATTCCACCGGAGAGCATTGGTACCACCAGTATTACATCTCCGATTACTTCTACGTTACCGATCCCGATTCGAACAATCATCTGCCCCTGTTCACGGTTGGCCGTCTGCCGTGGGATCCCGATTCCGGCGCACTCTGGAACTACTATTCCAAAATCACCGCTTACGAAACTCCGTCCAGTGAAGACTGGCAGCGGCGGGTGCACATCATCGCTGATTACTCGGATCCCTATTTCAGCTTCTGGCAGGATCATGGTCAGCCCATCGCCGATGAGGTCGGTGCGGGCTACACCATCGAGCGCGACTGTCCCGACGTTCCGCCGCAGGACCCGTGGTACGGCAGCCGCGAGGACATTATCGCCCACATGAACGCCGGAAGCTACCTGTTGACGTACGTCGGCCACGGAGGCTTTGGCGTCTGGTCGGCAAGAATGATGCTCCTGGCCGAAACATTCGATTCACTGGCCAATGGCCACCGCCTGCCAATTCTTGCCGGCTATTCCTATGATGTCGAACGGTACTCCGGCATCTATAGGGCGGGTACGATTGCCACCTCGCTGCTTTCTAATCCCGACGGTGGGGCCATCGCCTGCATCGGTGTCTCCAGTTGGATGTGGGCCAATGCCGGTCTCCAACTTCGCCGTATCAATGCCCGTTTGGCAACCTCCGACTCCGTGCAAACGCTGAGTGACATTTGGCGGATGAGTCTCGATGAATTTGTGCGCGCCAATCCCAATGGCTTCGATGCAAACCGCGCTGTCCAGCAAACCACCTTCGGCTCTATGTTGCTTGGCGACCCCGGCCTGCGCCTTCCTGTGCACCCGGCAGCGGCAAAGGAATCTCATGTGAGCCCTTATCCCTTAGTCCTTAGCCTTTCGAATGCGCCCAATCCCTTCAACCCCAGCACGCAGATTCAGTTCGAGTTGAACCAGGCCGCGCATATCAAGCTTGAAGTGCTGAACATCCTTGGCCAGCATGTGGATACACTGCTCGATGAGACCGAAACGGCCGGCGCGCACACCGTCACGTGGAACGCCAACGCCCATCCCTCCGGTCTGTATTTTGCGGTGCTGCAAACCGGCAGCCTGCGTCAGGTCAAGAAGATGATGCTGCTCAAATAGGAAAACCCGCACAAAAAAAGGGACGCACCGTCACAGGGCGTCCCTTTTTATTTTCGTAAAGTCATTCAGGCCTGCACGGCAGCCTTTACCAGTGGCAGAGACAGTGTCAGCGATGCGGTCATTCCATCTTCACCGAAGGTCAACTCTCCCCCCAGCACTCGCGCGGCCTCGCGGGCAAACAGCAATTCGGGAATCGGCGCGTGGCTGTGCGTAGGAACTCCACCATCATTCCAACCCACGGGCACTGATGTATTGCCTTCATAAGTGAGTGTCAGTGTCAGAGTATCCTCGGTCGTGGTGAGGGTCCAGGCCGGTGTGCCGCCGCTCATCACCATCCGCGCATGTTCGGCCATGCCGTCCAGCATGACTTCCACCGTGCCGACATCCACCCGCGCGGGACAGGATATTCCGGGCAAGGCAAGCTGCGCCGGGCCGTCCCCGAAGAAGTTCGCGCGGTCGCGCTCGACATATTGCTTGAGATAGTGATTCAAATCCAGCGGAGTGGACGCTCGCCGCGCCGTGCCGCAAATGGCCGAGAGCCGCCGGGTCAGCCGCGCCGCGTTGCGCGCGGCGCGCTCAATCGCGTGAATATCATTCAGCGCCGCGTGGCTGTCTCCGATCTCCGCCACGGCAAGGGACGAGTGGCCCAGCACTCCGGTCAGCAGATTGCCGAATTCCTCGGACAGTCCTGCCGCCAGGGCGCGCAGACTGTCAGGCTTGTTTTCTGCCGACGCGGCCTGCGGCTCGGCAACCACGCGCGAGCGCCACGCGTCCGAAGCTCGCAGCAGCGGTACCGCATGCTGGCACATGGCTGCCAAAGTGGCATACTGTTCGACCGACAGCGGCTTGTCCTGCTCCGGGAAAAACAGTTGCAGCGCGCCATACAGCCCGCTGGCATCGTCCAGAGGAAGTGCCCAGATGCAGTTGTAACCGTATTCGCGGGCCAGCGGTGCCCATTTGGCAAAATCCTCGCGTTCCGGCAGATGGTCGAACTTGGTGGCGCAGCCATTCTGCACCGCAATCCCCGCTGGACCTTCCCCGGCTTCCAACTCAAAGGCATCCGCGCCGATGGCAAAACGGTGGAAATCCGGTGCGGCGTGATGGGCCGTGAAATGGAAGCCGTTCTTCGCCGGGGAAAAGGCCGCGAGGGTCGCGAACATCGCGCCAGAGGTCTCGGTTGCCAACCGGCAAAGATCCTCGCGGAAGGCCTGCGGATCACGCTCGAACGCTTGCAACAGGTTGCTGATGGCGTCATCGTGCCCGGCAATCCTGCCTTCCAGCCGTTTCTTCAGGCCGCCGATCTCATCGTTCTGCCGTTCACACATCGCCTTCAGTTCCCGCAGCCGCCGTTCGCGGTCCAGAAGCGCCATGCGGATCACGGTCTCCTGGGTCGTATCGATCCCCTGAACCACATACCCGGAGAGCTTATCGCCCTCGGTCAGCGGATGAAACACCCACGTGAGGGTAAAGGGCCGGCCCGCGCTGCCGTAGTCGGCGGCCTGCACGAGTTGTCGCTGTTTGCCTTCGGCCAGGGATGCCAGTGCAAAGCAGAAGGAGGTGCGCGGCTCGTCACCGCCGGGAAGCAGCTCGAGGAAGGGCTTGCCCAGAATTGCGTTGCGTAGCAGATCTGGCCTCCCCGTGCGGCCCAGGAGGTCATCCCAATTCTCTCCGGCGGATTGAATGGAGCCCTCCGGATCGAGGAGACAGGCCACACCGTGGAACAGTCCTAACATACTGTCCAGACGCAAGTTACCATCAGCGGAGCGTGAGGATCGTGGGACTTCAAGAATGGGCGGCACCGTGGCACTCCCTAAACTTGTTTATAACATGCTGTTTTTTTCTATGGTTCACATGGAATTCCAGAGCAAATTACTGGCCAGTGTTGGTACTTGACAGGCTTGCGCGGCGTGAGAAATATCCGTATATTTGCCTCGCCTTCGACGAGTGGGTGTTTTTTCACAAGTAGCCCATCGTCATTCCCTTGGGGGATCGTCTAATTGGCAGGACATCAGACTCTGGATCTGAGAGTCGGGGTTCGAGTCCCTGTCCCCCAGCAAGGCAATCTGCAAAGCCCGCTCCGCATTCGAGAGCGGGCTTTTTCTGTGGCCGTCAACTCAGGTTCCGGGAAGAAGCAGAGCATAGCGATGTTTGCCGGAGAACTGATCAGAAATCTTTTTTGCAAGCGGAGCCGATTGTCCGTTTTGCTGTTGCGCTGAAACAAATAAGCTGTATATTGGAGTAGAACAGATGTGAACCAGTCCGTGATGGTAATGGGATAGGCTGCGATTTAGTAAGTATGATTTGTAATGAACAATCTAATCGGCGAGGATGGTGACTTATGCAGCGAGCAAACCTCTTCTGGGAATTTCTGGAAGTGATCCCCGCGATCCCCGTGGTGCTTTATCATGTGACCAAGGAGCTGATCGAGGACGGGATCAAGTTCTTTGTGCGGCCTTCCGAAGTGGAGTGGCCCGAACCCTCATCGGCGAATAAGATCGTCTGAAGCAAAGGCTGAAACGCGGAAAGAAGGTCTCCCTTTTTCGGCTGATGGCTTTCTGTTCTCTGCGTTCTCGATGATATGGACGTGCAGCGGGCGAACCTTTCGAGGTTCGCCCGCTTTGTTTATTCGGACCGTTCGGCTTCTTCGCGGATACCGAACTTTTTGAGGCGGTAGCGGAGTGTTTCGCGCGTCATGCGCAGGAAACGCGCGGCGGCGGACGCATTGTTGTTGCAATGGCGCATGGCAATACGGATGAGTTGCTGCTCGACCTCCTCGAAATTCACGCCGTGCTGCGGAATTTTAATCTCGAGGCCATCCCCGTTGCCATTGGTGGCAGCGACGGGCGGCGGTTCGATGGCCGAAACGGTTGGCTGAACCGGAAGCACGGGGGCCGGTTTGTAGCGTACTTTGATGGCCAGATCCTGCGGACGGATCTCATTGGCCGCGCTGATCAACACCGCGCGTTCGATGGCATTGCGCAATTCCCGAATATTGCCCGGCCAGTCATAGGCAAGCAGCACCTGCTGTGCATCGGGCGAGATGCCGTCCATGGTCTTGCCGAACTCTTTGTTGAAGTGCCGCACGAAGTGCTCGGCGATTTCGATAATGTCCCGGCCCCGCTCCCGCAACGGCGGGAGGTGAATGGTAAACACATTCAGGCGGTAATAGAGATCACGGCGGAACATGCCGACGGCCATGCGCTCGTGCAGATCGGCATTGGTGGCGGCGATCAGGCGGAACTGTACATTCAGCGTCTGGGTGCCGCCGAGGCGGCGGAAACTGCGCTCTTCGATTACCTTCAGCAGTTTGACCTGCAAATTGGGCGGCATGTCTCCCATTTCATCGAGGAAGAAGGTTCCGGCGGAGGCCACTTCGAACAGGCCCCGTTTGCGCGCCTTGGCATCGGTGAACGCGCCTTTTTCGAAACCGAAGAGTTCGGCTTCGAGCAGGTTCTCCGGCATGGCGGCGCAGTTGACCTCGACAAACGGCTCCTTGGCATTGGAACTGGCAAGGTGAATGGCATGGGCAATGAGTTCCTTGCCGGTGCCGGAATCTCCGGTGAGCAGCACGGTGGCAAAGGGCACGGTGGCCACCTTGCGGGCGGTGTTGATGACATCCTGCATGCACCCGCAGGAGCCGATAAGGCGGTCAAACCCGAAGGTGGCCTTGGTGGTCTCGGTGACCCGCTCCAGTTCGGTATCTTTGCGGGCAAAGGTCAACGCGCGCTCAATCAGGAGCGAGAGCTTTTCGAGGTTGAGCGGTTTGCCCAGATAATCGAACGCACCCTGCTTCATGGCTTCCACGGCCTTTTCAGGAGAGGCCTGACCGCTGATAATCAGCACCGGATGGCGGGCCTGCACATCATGCATGAACCGCAGGACATCCACACCGTCATATTTCCCCGGCAGACCGACATCGATGATCGAGAGATCGGGCAGCACCGTGGTAAACTGCGCCAGCCCGGACTCCCCGTCATTGGCTTCAATCACTTCGTAATCATGCTCTTCGAGGGCAAAGCGGATCAGCCGGCGGATATCGGCATCATCATCGATAACAAGAATCGTCCCGGGCATATGGACCACCTGCATTTGAATAAATAGAAGGTCTCATTTATCTTATCGGCTCTTTTCGCCCAGAAGTTGAGCCATTTGAACCACCAACGCAGGGCGTTGGACCCGGGGCCGGCTTCGCCGGGGGGACAGCGCGGGAATACCGCGCGGTCCCAAGACGTATCCCTAGCGGCGGCCTCTGGTCCGGCGGAGCGAGATCTCGCCTTCAGCGGACCGTCAGCCCGGAGGGCAGCACGCACCGGGGAATCCGGTACGACGGAGCGTGCCGGTTAGTTCGATGGGAGGGAAGTAGCGCGAAGGGGTCTCTTAACAGAAAAATGTTTTTGTACCGAACGAACCCCGTTACCTTAGGAAAATGCTGAAAATCTGATAGGTCCGCAGAGCGAGATCTCGCCCGAAGGGCGGACTGAAAGGCTGAAAAAATGGCAAAAACAGGGTGATTTCCTAAGCGTTTTATTCTTGGTAGCGTGGCAGACCTCTATCCCCCTTTGTATGTGCCCTCAGACCCCCATCCCCCACCCCTTTCCCCATGAAATAGGGAAAGGGGAGAAACCTGAGCCTCGCCGCCTGCTGCTCGAACTCGGACGCGGCCTTGCGCACCCCCCTTGATCCCCACGTAAAGGGGGGACGTAATGTATGAACAAATGTTCCGAAAAACAAGGGGGTGGGGGAGCGTAGAATAGGGGGTTAGGAAATGGAGGTGCGGGGGTGGAGGGATGGCCTCGGGAACGGCGGTGTGGGAGGATATTCGGGCGGGAAGGGGATTTTGGGGAATTTTTGAAAAATTAGAGAACAAAACTTGATTTTTTGGTGGGAAGTGCCGTAAATTGAACCGCGAAGATTTCGCAGCTTTGAGTGAGAACGTTTACTGCAACTTAAGCACGGAGGGAAAGAACATGAGACAGCTACTTGCTATTGCGGCGGCCTTGATTTGCGTCGGCCAGATGTTTGCGCAGCCTCAGCCCGACACGTTGTGGACCCGCACGTATGGAGGCAACCAGTGGGATATTGCCCAATCGGTTCAGCAAACTTTGGACGGTGGCTACGTGCTTGCGGGGTACAGCGACAGTTATGGAGCGGGCGATCTTGATTTCTATGTAGTCAAGACGGATTCTCAGGGAACCGCACTCTGGTCTCACCATTACGGAGGAGACAACGACGAGCTGGGCTACGATATTCAGCAGACGCCTGACAGCGGATTTGTGGTGGTGGGAAGCAGTACTCCCTGGGGAGGGCACAGTGATGTGTCTCTGGTGAAAACGAATTCGCAGGGCGTCGTAAGCTGGACGCGTTCATATGGCGGGAGCGGTGACGACTATGCTGTGGCTCTTGAGCGGACAGCGGACAGTGGCTTTGTGATGGCGGGCCACACCACATCCTTCGGCACGGGGCTGGGGAATATGTATGTGGTGAAGACAAACGCGAACGGCGATACTCTGTGGACCCGCAGCTTTGGTGGAGGCGGCAATGACGGCGCCAGTTCCATTCAGCAGACGGCGGACGGCGGCTATGTGATCGCGGGGTTTACCCTGTCCTTCGGCGCAGGCTTCAGGGACATTTATGTGGTGAAGACCGACGGCGCGGGGGATACTCTCTGGACCCGGACCTATGGCGGACGGCAGGACGACAATGCCTATTCTATCCGGCAGACGGCGGACGGCGGCTATGTGATCGCGGGCTCCACCGAATCTTACGGAGCAGGTTACACAGATGTCTATGTGGTGAAGACGGATAGTGAGGGGGATACCCTCTGGACCCGGGTCTTTGGCAGCACTCAACCGGATGCCGCCTACTCGGTGCGGGAAACTCCGGACGGGGGCTATGTGGTTGCGGGATATACCTGGATCTCCATGGCGACGGCGCGGGATTTTTGTGTGGTGAAGCTGAACGGACAGGGGCAGACCGTGTGGACCCGCACCTATGGCGGCAACGGCTCGGAGGAGGCTAATTGCCTGCGGATGACGGCAGACGGCGGCTATGTGGTTGCGGGGTTCACAACATCCCGTGGCGCCGGCGGGGATGATTTTTACCTTGTGAAGACCGGGCCGGATGCGGTGGTCACTGTTCCCCATATCTCGGTCACGCCTGCGCTGCTCAACTTCGGCGAGACGGTTGTGGGAGACAGCGTGATATTGCCGCTGCGGATCTCGAGCACAGGAAACGGCAATTTGACGGTGGACCGCATCACTCTTCCGGCGGATTTCCATGCGGACTTCGGCACGGCGCAGGTTTTGGAGCCGGGCGATTCGGTGGTTGTTCGGGTGAGGTTTGTTCCGACGGCGGCACGGGAGTATGCAGACACCCTGTATGTGCATAGCGACGCGGCGGACAGCGTGGTAGCGGTGCGGTTACAGGGAACGGCGCAACCCAACCGGGCAGGCCAAGCGGCGCTGAGGCCGGCGGCTTATGGGCTTAGGGCCTATCCCAATCCCTTCAATCCGGCGGCCCAGATTGCGTATACGCTGCCGCACGCGGGTCACGTGTCGGTGACGGTGAGCAATCTTCTCGGTCAGGAGTTGACGGCACTGGTGGATGAGATGCAGGCGGCCGGAACGCACACGATTCAGTTCGACGGTGCGGCCTTGCCTGCGGGAGTCTATCTCTGCCGTTTGGAGGCCAGAGCATTTGTGCGGACGACGAAGCTGGTGCTGCTGAAGTAACCACCTTGTCACGCGGGAATTAAGCGGAAACAGGCTGCGAAGAGTATTTCGCAGCCTGTTTGATTAATGACCCCGTCAAACCTTGACTTCCGGTAGAATAAGCCGTAGATTGATACGTCCACGCGTCGCGCACACGCACGGAAATGGGGTGAAGGCGATCTACCCAAGGGAAGGGATGATGAGGCTGCGGAAGTGGGTTGTGGGTATCTTGCTAAGGATCGTCTAATGAATGGGCAGTATCACACGAATGTCGTAGCTTGGTTATGATTTAAGCATTTGGAGCAATTCATGGCTATGAGAACACTTTGGCTGGGATTGGTTCTGCTGGTGATAGCGGGGGGAGTCAAGGCACAGGATTTCTGTATAGCCTTGATGGAGACCGATCAGCAATTAGACAGCCTGTGCGGTGGGGGTGGGCATCCCTTGGCAGACGGAACGATCTTGGAGATCATGCAGGATCGGAATCCTCCCGGAATCGGTCCAGAGGATTCACTGGCCGTCGTGTGCTCCACACCGCCGAACTGCGAAGACGGGCCGATGGGAACGGTCAATCTCAACTCCTTCATGATGAATTCGCAGGATACTGGGCTGTGGCCGGGTCAGTTTCTTTTGGCGGACTGGTACTTCTGCTCGCACGGTGGCTTGCCCAATCCCAACCGGTTCTATGTTCGCATCTGCCTTCCGGGACGGCATTATTATTCGAATATCTTCACTCCGACCATCGGGCCTTCCGAATATGAACTGGGGCCGTGGGTATGTGATAATAGCCCTTGCATGAACTGCATTCCTCCACAGATACCGTTAAACGTTGGTGCTGGGGCTGCATGCGGAGGGGTGAGTATCTACTGGAGCTTTACCTATGCGGCGCGCACCGATTCTTTCTTAATCCGGCGCAATGGGATCCGAGTGGGTACAGTAGCGGCCGGGGGACAGCCGGGCGGGCGGAGTTTCTATTACGCGAATTCTGACACGTCGCTGGCGGAATACCGAGTAAGCGGCTGGAGCGCGGTCTGCGGAGAAGGCACACCATCGGAATCGGTCTATGCACGGGCGATTGTACCGCCGGTTCAGGTGCAGGGAGTGCTGGCCAGTGACGGGCTGTGCGATTCGACAGTCATTACCTGGAACGACCAATCTGCTGAGACCGGTTACCGGGTCTGGAGATCCCGCGCTGATGGCAGCGAGGTGATGCAACTCGCTTACCTCGGCGCAAACGTCTTATCCTACCATGACCTTAACAGCCAAATCGGAGTCGTGTACCGCTACTGGGTCTTAGCGGAGAATGCCTGCGGGCTGTCCAGCGCGTCCCTTTACAATACGGGATTCCGCACGATTACTCCTCCACAAGTGACGGGTATTGGCGCCAGTACAACAACCTGTGCGGCAATCACAATCACCTGGGCTGCGACCAGCGGAGCCGATAGTTTCATTGTCTACCGTGACGGAGTGCGCTTGGGTGCTACTGGACCACTCACCTTATTTATGATGGATACGACTGCCGCAGCAAATTCTTCGCACAGCTACAGTGTTGCCGGGAAGAGTGCCTGCGGCCTCGGGGCGCAGAGCAGCCCAGCTACGGGCACACGCACAGGAATACCCGCACAGGTCAGCGGAGTGGCGGCGACCAACAATCTCTGCGACCGAATTGTGATCACGTGGTCCGATGTAAATGATGAGACAACGTATGTTCTCCGTCGCAACGGGCAACTGCTGGCAAATCTCGGTGCCAACACGACGAGCTATGCCGATACGACGGTGTCCGTGGGAACGTTTGGGTATACGGTGCGCGCATCCAACCCGTGTGGATCAGGACAGGTTAGTCCCACGGCCAGCGGAGTGCGCATTGCGTTGCCGTCGCAGGTGCAGGGAGTGACCGCCAGTGAGAATAATTGCAGCTACGTGCTGGTCACATGGAATGATGTAGCTTCCGAAGACAGTTTTCAGGTGCGGCGTGACGGGATGCGCATGGCGGTTCTTGGTACAAACGGCACATCCTGGGCCGATTATGACGCGGTGCCGGGTACGACCTACAGTTACGCGGTGGTGGCTTACAACCGCTGTGGCGCAGGCGCAGTCTCGGCGGCGGATAATGGATTGCGTCCAGTAATTCTTCCTGCAGTGACGGGTCTCAGCGCGTCCAGCGACAATTGCGACGTCGTGGCTCTGCGGTGGAATGATCTGGGCGGCGAGGATAGCTACACCGTGTATCGCTGGTACTACTACTACTGGGCCAACATTGGTACGACGGCGGCAAATGAGACGACCTTTACCGATGTGAATGTAAATCCGGGGGAGACGTTCACTTACTACGTGGTGGGTTACAATCTGTGTGGATGGGGTCCTGCCTGTCAAACGGTGACAGGTAAACGACTGCCGACCGATGTGGTGAACTTTAACGTGCAGGACGTGGGCCACTCGACGTGCATTCAATTCTGCGGTTACAACAACAGGGATTGCATGATTTCGGTGCAGCCGCTGCCACAGGGGCGAGTGCCGGCGGTCAGTTTTCATCCGGGATGCAATCAGAACGGAAGCTGCAACGTCGACTGTGATCCGACGACATTTGTGCATGTGATACAGGATTGGCAGTATGACTGGGCCTATAATCGCTACTATCAGGTTATTCGGGGCGACGGATGTCTGTGCGCGACACTGGACAGCATTCCGTCGAGCCTTCGCCTGGCCTCTCCAAATGGCGGGGAGGTCTTGACGATTCAGCACTGGGCGACTGTGCAGTGGTACGGCGCGGGGTTTGTCGGCAATGTGAACCTTGATTTGAACCGCGATTATCCCACGGGCCAATGGGAATCCCTCGCGGGGAATATTCCGAATGACGGTAACGAAGTGATTCGCATCACGGATCCTTTGTCGAATCATTGTCGGATCCGGGTGTCGGCGGTCTCGGACACTTTTTCAGATGTTTCGGATGCAGACTTTCAGATCACCGCTTCGGCCGGGCGCATTGTGGTGGTGAGGCCGGCGGCACCGAACACACCGGTCTTGATGTGGAATGCCGGGACCGTAGAGTGCCCGCTCACCGCCAGCGCCACGTTCCTGATTAAGAACATCGGCACGTCACCAGCGCTGGTCTTCCGTCCTCAGCCGCTCCTGGGCGGGATCTTCTCACGCATCTGTTTGTGCCCGGACTCGTTCACTCTCAATGCCGGGGATACCAGTCAGTGTAACATCCGTCTGACCTATGACCCGGTGACGGACGGCACACAACTTGATACACTATCCATTCGCAGCGATGCCTCCAACACAGCAGGCGGCTTTGTGCATGTGGCCCTTACGGGGATGCAGATCTCGACCCCGCAAAGTCCGCAGGTGGTGATTCAGGTTCAGGGACAGGATGCGGTGCTCACCTGGCAACCGGTATCTAATTCTGTCAATGGATGTCCGGTCTATCCCACGGCATATCTGGTCTATTATTCTCCGACAGGGAGCGGGCCGTTCTACTATCACGGTTTCACGAGCAGCACGAGCTATGTGCACCCTCGAGCGGTGCAGTTTGCCGGAGGGATGTATTATCAGGTGGTGGCGTACTCCGGAACGCTCTCTGTGGTGGAGGGGATTTCGCAGGGGGAAGAGATGGGGGTTGTCTTTGGGAAAATAGGAAATGGGAAATAGGAAAGAAGATACCGATGGGGTTTGGGATTCTGTTCCGAAGCGGAACGGAATGACAAGAATGTGGTGTGGCGGCGGGCAATGTGCTCGCCGCTTTTGTTCAGGGGAAAAGGGAAGAGGACGCATGGCTGATTGTTCCGCGTTCATCGTTTCTTCCGGTTGGGAACTTGGAAATTTGTCATCACGTGGAAAGAGGCGGAGATGGAAGCGGAGACGTACTCCTTTCCATCCCGCCGGATCGCCGGGCGCCGCGCAGGCCGAACAGAGCGATCCACATCTCTCCTGTTTATATCTTTACATCCTCGACCATGCACGCCCAAGCGGCTGAATTCCGGTTGATGTTTATCGCAGGTAATCCGAGACGTTGTCCTTGAGCACGGCTGTTGTTGAATAGTTACGCTCATGCGGTCACGCGTTCCATAAACCCCATAGTCATGCGTAAAAAGGAGGCTATTATGAAAATGCAGATGCTGGACTCCCTCGAAGGACTCTTCATCAATGAGTTGAAGGACGTTTACAATGCGGAGCACCAGGTGATGAAGGCGCTCCCCAAGTTGTGCAATGCCGCCGCGTCGCCGGAGTTGAAGGATGCTTTTCTGGAGCATCTGGATCAGACACGGATGCAGATTGAGCGTCTGGAGGAGGTCTTTGACATGCTGAACCTGGCCACCAAGGGGAAGAAGTGCGAAGCGATGCAGGGGATTATCGAAGAGGGCCAGGAGATCATAGATGAAGACGGGGATGATGCGGTGAAAGACGCCGCCCTGATCGCCGCGGCGCAGAAGGTGGAGCACTACGAGATAGCCACCTATGGCTGCCTCCGCACCTGGGCCGTTCTGCTGGGGCACGAGCAGGTTGCCGAGATCCTCGAGGATATTCTCGAGGAGGAAAAGCAGACCGATCTGTTTCTGACGGAGATCGCCGAAAATATCATCAATGAGCAGGCGGTGGACGTCGAAGAAGAAACGATGATGTACAACCGCTAAGCGGTCAGCAAAGCGGAAGTCCGGCGGGAGAGCGGCCGCTATGCGAAGGCGGCGCAGTTTCCACTGGCCTCCCGAGCGGAATAGAATGAGGCGCTGCCGTGGCCGCGCTTCCTCTTTGTCAGGCTATATCAGACTATAGTCAACTATTTAGCGGCAACGACGAACCGGGTGCAGGGGAACATCCAGCCAAACGGTTCGGTAAAATAAGCAAGACCGTGACATGCTGCGGCGGGCAGATGGCCGCATCACGGTGATTGTGACCGTCGCGATGACGGATTACTTATGAGGGAAAGGATACAACCATGCTGTGGACAATTTTTGTCATACTCCTGGTCTTATGGCTGTTGGGATTAGTGACATCCTACACGCTCGGCGGATTTATTCATATCTTGCTGGTAGTGGCGATTGTAATACTCCTGATTCGCTTGATCCAAGGCCGACGTCCGGTCGTATGACGCAGCCTTGATGCCGGGACTTCCCGCCCCTGCTCCAGATCGGATATATGATTACACTGGCGGATGAGCGGCGCATGAACGTTTCAATCATTTCCGTCGTCGTTTCCAGATTGAGACCGCCGTCTGCTCCCACCAGTCGCGTGGAGGGTCGTGTGCTTATCGTGGACGGCCGCGACCGAAAACCGTAATCCATATTTCAGACCACGGCGAGGCGGAGAACACAAAGGGCGCACTTCGGTGCGCCCTTGATTTTGTGCGGCAGTTCAGCATTTTCTCAAGGCTTGTCGGGCAGATCGTCGACGGGATAGCGGAACCGGCTGACGTCGGGATAGCTGACCGTGAGGCCGCAACGCTCGAGGACAAGACGGCTGCGATCCTCGCCGGGATAACTGCCGAAGACCCTGACATGCTTGATGCCGGAATTGGCGATCATGCGGGCGCAGATGGGGCAGGGGAAGTTGGTGACATAGATTTCCGCGCCTTCGATGGACACGCCGTTGCGCGCCGCCTGCAGCAGCGCATTCTGCTCGGCGTGCAGGCAATAGCAGAGTTCGAGGCGCTCGCCGGACTTGATGCCTTCGATGTCGCGCTCGCAGCCGCCCAGTTCGATGGGATGGGGATGACCGGCGGGCGGGCCGTTGTATCCCGTGCAGAGAATCTGATGGTTGCGGACGATCAGACACCCCACCTTGCGGCGCAAACAGACGCTGCGCTGCGCAATGAGGTGCGTGAGGCCGTAGAAATATTCATCCCAGGAAATGCGGTCGGACATGGAATCCTTAAGGGTTAGGGAAGCACGCGGTAGAGCACGACTTTATCCTGCACCATCTGTTCGCGGGCGATCTGCGTCAACTGAGCGAACAGCATATTGTCCCACGTGTCCTGATGCCAGAGATCGAGCAGCACATGGGAAACCTTGTAGCGCTTGAGCATGTCGCGGCGCTCGTCGATGGAGAGCGGGTCCTTGAAGAAGCTCTCGGCATCCTTGCGGCGGCGGACGATCTCCTGCTGAATCAGCGGATCCCCCTTCTGCTGGGAGACCAGGCGCGCGCCGCAGATGGCGGGCACGGGCCAACCGGTATCATCTTCGGTCAGCACCACATTGGTATCGCCGAGCTGTGTGGACAAAAAGCAGAACCGCTCGGCAGTGGTTTCATGGTGATAGGAGCCGAAGGCCGCGTGGGCCATGTCCTGCCCAAGATGGTAGGTCTCACCTGCGCGGAAGCGCATGGCAGGCAGAAAGAGCAACACGACGACCGCCAGTTTGGTCAGTGTGCGCGGCTGGCGGAAAGAAATCTCGCGCCACCAGCGCGGCCAGTTTTCGAACAGATAGAGGGCAATGGCAATGTGCAGGAAGATCGTGCCGTAGAGCAGAAAGCGGTTGCCGATGAAGATCCGCGCCGCGCCGCACAGGCCATAGAGCGCAAAACAGAAGAGACCGCCGAGCACCACGGACAGGTAGCGGCGCCGGCGGTAATAATAGAAGAGAATAATCAGGCCGAGGAGCGCCGTGCCGAGGGCGGGAATCTGTCCGGTGAACAGCGCATGGGGGAACCAGTTATCGGTGGAACCCTTGGTGAGCGTGTCCCAATAGTTGAAGTAGGGCCAGAGCAGTGTCAGGCCGAAGGCGACCAGCGGGACGAGTTGCAGCCGCGCGGTGTAGAACAGGCTTTTTTCGGGCAGCAGCATGGCCGCGGCGGCCACGAACAGGAAGGCCCCGGTAATCGGATGCGTCACGAAGGCCAGCGTGCCCAGCAGAGCATAAGCGATCAGGCTGCCCCAGGCTTTGGGGGTGTCCATGTACGTGCGCAAAAAGGCCAGCGCATGAAAACAGACGCCGTAGGTGAACGTGCCGACGTAGGCGAGCGTGGAAAGGAAGAAGCCGAAGTGATAGGCGTTGGCGTAGGAGTAGCCTTCACCCCACACGGCGAGCATGCAGATCAGCACGAAGATCGCCAGCTTCGGCTCCTTGAACTGTCCGGTGATCCAGCGGGCGAGGCCGGTGACGAACAGCAGGAAATTGGCGACGCCCGCCAGGCCGACGACGGTGAACAGACCCAGACCGGACAGGCGCGCGAACGCGCCCCAAAAGATGACGAAAGGCGTAAAGCGGGGAGACGTGCTGCCGGGGAGGGGGAGCAGCGGATTGGAAGGGTGCAGAACATTTTGCGCGGCGGCGCGGATGGCGGCAGCGGTCTCCCACATGTCGGCGGTCTGACCCCACGGCATATTGAAGGCCGCGAAGATTACCAGCGGCAGCAGAAGCGCGCACAAAATCCAGTAGCCTGGCGCCGTGCGGACAGGGCTCACCGTTGTCCTGCTCCCTGAAGGGCAGGCTGCGGCGCGCCCATAAACAGCGGGCTGCGAAGCAGGCCCATCTTCTGCAAATGATATTTGAACATCACGCCGATGGTTTGCAGTCCGTACTTGGCGCTGCGGCGGAAGTTGATGGAAGACGCTTCGTCGAAATAGCGGGTGGGAATGGGCACATCACCGATGCGGAAGCCGTGATAGGCGGCCTGTGCCAGAAACTCGGTGTCGAACACGAAATCGTCGGAGTTGGCGTGGTAATTGATCTTCGCCAGCACCTCGCGCGTGTAGGCCCGGTAGCCGCTGTGAAAATCGCCGAGGTTCTGCCCGAGCATGATATTCTCGAACATGGTCAGCGCGCGGTTGCTCAGGTACTTATAGATGGGCATGCCACCTTCGAGGGTCTCGTTGCGGGTGCGGATGCGCGATCCGAGAATCATGTCGCAGTTGCCGGTGGCCAGCAGACTGATGACGGCGGGAGTGATGCGGCCATCATACTGATAGTCGGGATGCACCATGACGACCACATCGGCGCCGGATTCCAGCGCGGCGTCGTAGCAGGTCTTCTGATTGGCGCCGTAGCCGCCATTCACCTTATGGCGAATGACGCGGATGCCGAGACTCTCCGCCAACTCGGCGGTGTGGTCCCGGCTGCAATCATCGGTGAGAATGAATTCGTCCACGCAGCCTTCGGGGATCGAGCGGAAGGTTTTCTCGAGAGTGGTTTCCGCGTTGTACGCGGGCATAATGCAGACCACTTTGCGGAACTGCCGCTCGGGGCGCTCCGCAAAGGTGGTGAGGGATTTTGCCGTCATAGTATCCGGTTCAGAAGAATGTTGGTGAGACTTGGAGTGGAGGCCGGCTCAGCGGGGCTCAATCGGCGTGGAGGGCGGGCCGGCGGTCGGGTTTTGCCCCGGGGGCTTGGGTCCACGTTTGTTGTGGTTGTGGACCCAGAAGAAGCTCAGCGGCAAAAAGAGGAACAGACCGAAAGCCATCGCGCCGAACACGAATTGCAGGAGCAGCGTGAGCACGAGCGTGATGATGATCGAGAGGATCAACGCACGGGAAAACTTCATGAGTAAGGCCTTGACTATGCTTTGCGAGCGGTGGGTTCCCAGGCGCTCGTGGTAATACCGCGTCCATAGACGAGAAAGCCAATAAAGAGAGCCATATTCAACGCCACGAAATGATAGAGAGCCGTCAGCAGCGGCAGGCGCAGCCCGACGCGATCCAGCAGGAAGCCGAGCAGCACCGCGCCATAACCGATGACCTGCACGGCCATGGCAAAGCGGTAAAAGTCTACCGACAACAGAAACAGATTGCTGACCAGCGCGCCAAGCATCAGGAAGGGGAAGATCCAGCGCAGCACCTTATGGGAAAAGAAGGTGTAGGCGCAGATTCCGCAGCGGGGGTGCAGCACGCCGAAGTAGCGGAATAAGGTTTGAAAGTTGCCGGCGCCGATGCGGATCCGGCGGCGGAACTCCTCGTTCACGCTGCGGCCCGATTCTTCGAAGGCGCGGGCCTGGGGATCATACACATTGCGGTAACCGCCCAGCGTAGCCCAGATGGAGGGCACGGTATCATCATTGGTGGAGCCGGAGGCATAGGGCCGGTAGAGCACACGCCGCATGGCCATCAGCGAGCCCAGCGCGCCGGACATGCCGCCGACGGCGCTCTCTTTGGCGCGCAGGCGGTTTTCATAGTTGCCGTAAAGCGCTTCGCCGTGCACGGCTTCGGCGCCCGCGGGAATCAGAATATATTTGCCGCCGCCGGCCACGCCGACTTTGTCATCGGCAAAGTGACGGATGAGCAGCCGCAGCGCGGCAGGCTCGATCATCACATTGGCATCGCTGAAGACAATGATCTCGGCACCGGTCTCGGTCACGAGGCGGTTCAGAACGCCGGTCTTGCCGCTGCGTCCGGGCAGTTCGATCAGATGCAGGCGGGAATCGCCGTAGCTGCGCACGATCTCATTGGTGCGGTCTTTCGAGCCGTCGGAGCCGACGAGGATTTCGAGTTTGTCCGCAGGATAGTCGAGGGCAAGGCAATTCTCGATCTTGGCGGCGATGACCTTCTCTTCATTATAAGCGGGGACGAGCACGGCCACGCGCGGCCAGCTATCCTCCGGCATCACGGGCGGGGTCGCATAGCGGCGCCGAAAGAGCTGCAAGGTGAGCGGATACAGCACGTACGTGTGGAACATCGCTCCGACGCACAGCCAGAAGACCACAGCCGCCACGAGTTCGGGAGTGGTCATCACCTGTCCTTTGCTTCCCGGTCGGGGCCGCCGCTGCGGTAGAAGCGGATCTGTACTCGTTCCAAAGTCGCCATTCCTTCAGTAATCGCGTCGTCAATCAACGGTAGAAAGGCTTCGATCTTCTCGCGGACGTCGACGATCTCCACGACGATGGGCAGATCGGTGGACAGCCGCAAAATCTTGGCGGTATGCAGGCGGCTGTGCGCGCCGAAGCCTTCGAGCCCGCGGAGCACGGTCGCTCCGGCCAGTCCCTGTTCGCGCGCCCGCCGCACGATCCATTCATAGAGCGGGATTCCGTCGTGCCGGTCATGCTCGCCGAAAAATATCCGCAGCAGGGTTCCTTCTTCAGGCAGCACCATAGAACACCTCAGAAGACACGGCTGAGTACCTGTCCGGCCCAGACCGCGCCCAGACCGAACGTGACCTGCAACAGGATATTGCTTCCGGCGAGCAGCATCTCGCCGTCGCGGGCCAGGGCGAAGGTTTCATAGCCAAAGGTCGAGAAGGTGGTGAAGCCGCCGAAGATTCCGATAAACAGAAACAGCCGCGCATCCGGCGAAAACAGTTGCCGCGATTCGGCCAGGCCGCCGCAAAAGCCAATGGCCAGACAGCCGAGCACATTTACGGCCAGCGTGCCCCACGGCAGCAGCGGAGTGCGCACGATGCGATAGACCAGACCTCCCGCGGCATAGCGGGCTACCGATCCTAAAAACCCACCTGTGCCGACCAGCAAGATTTCACGCATGGGCAAACGGCTCACGCTTTGCGCAGCAACCCGCTGAAGTAGCGTTTGCCGGGGCGAATCTGCGGGGCAAGAGTCTTGGCAACGTCGATATGGGACTTTCCCTTTTCCAGTCCGAGGAACGCATTGCGAAAGGCTTCGGCGGTCTTGGGAACGTAATCATTGAGTTCGTACACCCGGATTATCACCTGCAGCGCGCAGAGGAACAGCTCGGTGGGAAGTCCGGCGGTCTCATCCTGTGACTTCTGGAAGGGATACGTCTTGTCACTGGGTTCGGCGAACCAGCGCGGCAGCCGTTTGGAGGTCATGATGGCTTGCGGGCTGAGGCCGTTGCAGACCTGTTCACAGGCTTCGGTGAGCGGCAGATGCAACTCCGGGCGGGCTTCCACCTTCAACAGGTAGTCGGTAAACACATCTCCGTGACGCGGTGCGATCCGGCGGTTGTCCAGATACACGTTGAGGCGGTATTCAGGACGCGACGAGAGCCCTTTATTGCGTACGCCGGCATTCTGAATCTCCACTTTGCCTTCAGGGAGGTCATAGATGATGTGCCGGCCCTCGGAAAGCGAGGCTGTGTGAGCCACCAGATCGGAATAGTGCATGGTCAAAGGTATAGTGAATGCGAAAAGTTAATCTTTATTTCTGATGCTGCCAGCAGAAGCGGGAGCCCGTTGCGGCCTTGCGCTTACAGCGCGCGCCTTTGGTGGTCCGGCCTTCACACTGCGTGGACGGCGCTGCCTTGCTCACGCTGGGCGGCTGGGCCTGCCCGGGGCCTGAAAGCGGTGCGGTCATGCGGTGAAGGACCGATGAAACCGGCACCCAGCCTTCCACTTGGATCTTTGCCCAGCCGGCGACCGTATCTACTACAACGAGCCGCGCAGGATCGGTGAAGGTCCCGGCGACGGGTCCGGCAGGAATGACAAACATGGTGTCGGCTTCGGGCTGCAGAGAATCGGGCAAAGTCTGCGCCAGCGACAGGTGTGCGGCCAGAAGAAGGATCGAGAGAACAGCACTACAGCGGGTCATGCGTTCCTTCCAGAGTTTCTACAGACGGAATCCACCGTCCCAAGTTCTCTAAATATATGGATTCTTTATCAAAAAGCAACTTCGGAGGAGATCCAAATGCGTAGAGGAACAGAGGGTTTCACTCTTGTCTTGCAACACTTCGGAGAGTTTAGTATATTGTTTCTGAACGTTATGCCCTGCTTTTGTACCACACTTTGACCCGCACCTTCGCGCTACTCTACGGATTGTTGGCTCTTGCGGCCGGCGCCGTAATCTCCGCCTGCCAAATAGCTTTTGTGGGAAATTTCCTCTTGCCCAAAACTGTAGACTCGATTGGGCGGGAAGGGGATTCCCTTTTTGCTGCTTTAGTCATTGATATTGTGCTCTTAGGGCTGTTTGGCTTGCAGCACAGTGTGATGGCCCGGCCCTGGTTCAAGGCTTTCTGGCGGAGAATCATCCCGGAGCATTTGGAGCGGAGCACCTATGTCCTGCTCGTCGCAGTGGCTTACGCTCTGCTCTTCTGGCAGTGGCGCCCTATTGGAGCGGTAATCTGGCAGACGGAGCAGCCGATTGCCATATGGTCGATTCGGATACTTTTCCTCGCGGGCTGGGGGCTCGTGCTGTGGTCTTCGCACCTGATTAATCCCTGGGACATGTGGGGATTCCGCCATGTGTATGCGTACTTCCAAGGCGTTCCATATAAGCCGTTGGAAATTCAGGTCTTGGGGCCATATCACTGGATGCGGCATCCGATCATGCTGGGCTTATTCATTGTCTTCTGGGCCTCGCCTCTCATGACGGTGGGCCATGCCCTGTTTGCCACAGTGATGACCGCTTACGGCCTGATTGCGACGATCTGGGAGGAGCGGGATCTGATCCGCAACTATCCTTCCTATCAAGATTACCGGAACTCGACGCCGATGATTTTCCCGCGGTTTGGCGGGCGGCGGAACGTGCTGGAAAGCAAACCGTGGATTTAACGACTCTACAAAAATATTCGCGCGGCGAACTGACTCCCAAAGAGTACCTGGCCGTCCACAAGGATGCCGGCGAATTGCTGGAGATCCTGCAGACACGGCTCTCGCCGGGAGAATATGTGGTCGAACTGTCGGACTGGCCCGCGGTGCGCAGCCGTAAGCAGGCCCGGCAGTATGTGATGCTCAAAACCATGATGCTGATCACGCCGTTTGTGCTGGTGACCGGAACGGCGTTCGCCTTAGTCTCGCGCACGGCGATTCCTTTGATGCTGGTGTGGCTGGTGGTATTCGGCGCGATTGCCGGCTACCAGTTGCTGCGCCGGTCGCAGTCGCAGAAGTCCGTTGAAGGCCGCAGCGTGGTGGCCGTAACCGACCGCCAACTGATGCGTATCTGGCTGGATGGCTCGGGCGAGGTCCAATCCTGGCCGCTCAGTCCGGACAAAAACGCAGGGGAAGCGGTGGATCCGGTGTCAGAGACAGTAAAGCTGCTGTTGGATCTGGATCTCGGCAAGACCTCTCTTAATTAACCTGCCTGCTGTGCCCATACCCTCCCGATCCTCGCGCATCTCTCCGCCGCTGACCGCCGTCGCCGTGAAGACCCTTGTCCGCTGGTATCAGCGTCAGCAACGCGACCTGCCGTGGCGGCGCACCCATCATCCGTATGCGATCTGGATCAGCGAAATCCTTTTGCAGCAAACTCAGGTCGAAACGGTTCGGCCTTATTTTTTGCGTTTTCTGACCGCATTTCCCACCGTGGAGGCGCTGGCCGCCGCGCCAATCGATGCTGTGCTGAAGGCATGGGAAGGCTGCGGCTACTATGCACGCGCCCGCCATCTGCACCGCGCGGCGAAGTTGATTGCGGAGCGCGGAGAATTTCCTGATACTGCTGAAGGACTACAGCAACTGCCCGGTGTGGGGCCGTATACCGCAGCGGCAATTGCCTCGATTGCTTTCGGGGAAGCGGTGCCCGTAATCGATGGCAATGTGGAGCGGGTACTGGCCCGAGTGCTGGGCGAAAAGCGGATTATCAAGAGCCCTGCGGCGGCCAAGCGATTGAAAACGGCGGCGAGCGCGATTATGCAGAGTGCCGCAGAGCAGAAGCTGAAGCCGGGAGATTTGAATCAGGCGATGATGGAAATCGGCGCGACGCTCTGCATGCCGCGCCGCGCGCTGTGCGAGGAGTGTCCGCTGAAGAGCGAGTGCTGTGCCTACCGGACACTGTCCGATGTGACGGTGCTGCCGCGCAAGGCGCCGAAGAAGTCGGTTCCGCACTATGACATCGGCGCGGCCATCATCGAGAAGAACGGTAAGATTCTGATTACCCAGCGCCCGCTGGAAGCCATGCTCGGCGGGTTATGGGAATTTCCCGGGGGCAAGCTGGATGCGGGAGAGACTCTCGAAGAGTGTGTGGCGCGGGAGATTGAAGAAGAGTTGGGGATACGGATCCGTGTGGGCAAATTGTTCGCGCGCGTCAAGCATGCCTATTCCCATTTCAGGATTACGCTGCATGTCTTCAAGTGCAGGCCGATGGCGGGACGGATTAAGAAGCTGGGGATAGCCGATTACCGCTGGGTGACGCCGGACGAGCTATCGCAGTTTGCCTTTCCTAAGGCGGACCGGGTGGTGATTGAAAAGCTCAGGGATGAAGGATGAAGGCGGAAGGATGAAGGGGCAATCTGCCCGGCTCGATACTGCGATGGCGGTTCATGTTCAGCGGGCGGGTTGCGCGTGTCACCGTCTCTTGGTTGCTTAATCCTTCAGCTTAACCCGCCCCTACAGTGTGAACGCGAGATGCTTGCGGAGTGGTGATGGAAACAGGATTTCAGGACAGGCGGGTTCGGATGGATCCGCTTTAGATTGTTCTTAACATATATCAAGGAGAAACGCACATGCGACGGTTACTGGTAGGGGTTGTGTTGCTGCTGTCGGCGGCAATGGTGTTGGCACAGACGGGCGAGAAGAAGGCGATGCCCGCGGCACCGAAGGCGAAGACGGCTATGGTTGGCGAGATCAGTGTGAAGACCATTCCCGCGATGACAGCAGTGACCGTGATGGAAAAGGCGACGGATCATGCTCCGAAGGACGGCTACAAGACCGGTATGGAAGGTGCGGAGCAGGCATGGAAGGTGATGATGCCGGATGCTTACGGCAAGCTCGGTGCATGGATGGCGGCAGGCGGCAAGCCCACCGGCCCCAGCTTCGGAATCTATTTCGAAGATCCGACGAAGGTTGCTGCCAAGGATCTGACCTGCAAAGTTGGCTTCCCCACAACGAAGGATGCTAAGGTTACCGATGCCGTGAAGCTCGAAGAGTTTCCGGAAATGCAGGCGGCTGTGGTGCAGTTTGCCGGTCCGTATGAGGGCAGCATGGATGTGTACGGCGCGCTGATGAAGTGGATTCCCGAGCACGGCTACCAGTTTGCCGGTCCTCCGATGGAAATCTATCTGAAGAGCGAGCACGACAAGGTGAAGCCGGAAGAGTATTTGACCGAGGTTCGCTTCCCGGTAACGAAGGCGGACGCACCCGCGCCGAAGAGCGACAAGACGAAGGTCGGCGAAGCGCCGATGGCTCCGGACGCTCCCAAGGCCGCAGAGGCACCCAAGACTCCCGAAACTCCGAAAGCAGCAGCGGCCCCCAAGGCGGCTGAGGCTCCTAAGGCTACAGGCGGCAACAAGTAAGACTATTACGACATTCGGGTCTGTTGAATCAAAAACCGGTCTGTCACAGGATCGGTTTTTGCCTTTATTGCGTTGAATAGAGGTGTCTATTTATTCAAACCGGAGTGGTGCATGAAGTGGTGGTGGATGGTTTCGGTGGTTATCTTGTTGTTTATGGGAGTGGCTCAGGCCGAAGAGCAGGTTAGACCCAGCAGCATCGGCGAAATGGTGATCCGCGCGGTGCCGCCTTTGACGGCGGCGACCGTCACCGTAAGGGCGGCGGATTATGTTCCGAAACATGGCTGGGCGGCTGGCGCAAGCGGTGTGAGGCAAGCCGTAGAGATAATGTTGACCAATGGATATGAGAAGCTGGCGCGCTGGATGAAAGAGGGAGGCCGCCCCGCCGGCCCGAGCTTTGTGGTGTTCAATGAAGACCCGCAAACCACGCCGCCGCAGAACATGACGTGTAAGATCGGCTATCCGGTGGCGGAAAACGCCGGAGGCAAAAACCTGGTCACCATTGAGCGGCTGCCTGCCACAACCTCGGCGGTGGTGCGGCATCAAGGATCTCTGGATGACCGTGCCGCGCTACGCGATTCTTTAGGAAAGTGGATCTTCTCCCGGGGCTATGCTCCGGCGGGACCCTTTATGGAAGTCTATGTGAACGGTACGCGCGCCAAACCGGTGCCGAGTGATGATGTGGCGGAAATCCGCTGGCCCGTACGGCGAATGGCCCAGCCCCACGCGGACGGCAATGATCCTCCCGGTTCTGGCCGATAGTGGACCTTTTACAGGCATTTGGAGAAAAAGACCGGTCTTAGGGCCGGTCTTTTCACTTGCAGAATTCACGAAAAATCGTGACATTTAGATCGGATAGATCGGAACCGTCTCAATTCACCGGAGGTCGAGCGCATGACCCTCAGATGGGGTTTCAGCGCATTGATCGGCGTCTCCCTGCTGCTGGCCGGTTGCGATGCGCTGGAAGTTCTGGACCGCACGCCACGCAAAATCGCGTCGCTGCGCAAAGACGGCCAGGTGGTCGCGGCCAAACAGAAGGCGGTTGACGCGTTGCAGCAGAGGCCGGAGCGGATGGCGGTGTGGCGTGAATTGGCAGCGACCCAACTGGAACTGGCCCAGCAGAACGCAGAGGTGACGGAGGAAGATCCTCTGGCGAATCTGACCGAAGCCGCGCTGCTGTGCGCCGCGATGTATGACCACCGGAAAGACAGACTGGATTTTGACTGGAGTTGGATTGGCCGGTCCGTAGCAGAGGAAATCACCAGGCAGGCCGATCAGCTTGCCGGCCGTTTCGAACGGAAACCCAGCGACCGTCCCGTGGATGCGGGATTGCTGGGGCCGCCGCGTGGATCGGGACCGACTCCGGAAATGCTGCGCGAAGAGGAATGGGGAGTGCGGCCCCGACGGCAGGTGCGGTACGAGAATGATGGCCGGGTCCTCGATGTACACCTTCCGGACGCGACGTCCGAGCAAATCGAGACGTACAAGCGCCGCTGGGAACTGGAAGGCAAAGAGATTCCGGCGACTTACTTCGATTCAACCGCTGCGGGGGTGGATATTCACAACCTCGGCGTGCTGATAACGCTCTTAGAGCGGCTCCCCACCGACGATCCGATGCGAGTCTCCCGAGCGGTAAAGAAGATGACCGAAAAGCTGGCGGCGGCGACGGAGCATTCGAACCTGACGACGGGATTTGTAATGAACCACCGGGCCGCCGCAAGAACGGCGGTGGTTGCCGCACTGATGGCCGCTCAGAAGGATCTCGATACAAAGGGCCATTTTGAGCCCGAGACTGTTTCAAAGCTTTCACTTTTGGAGTAACTGTGTCCGAGCGCTATGATGTACGGGGAGTCATGATATGAGTCTTAGACATGGCGCGTTGCTGCTGATGGTTCTGCCGGCTTTGATCGCCGGCTGTAAGCTGGACCGGACGGCTGAGGATATTGCGCAGATGCGCATGTCGGGCAGCGTCAGTATGGCAAGAGACCGGGCCATCGATGAGCTGAAGGAGAATTCCAAACAGATGGATGTCTGGCGCGAGTTGGCGATCACGGATGTCCAACTGGGCCGACGGGCCGCCTCGGCTGTGGAGGCGCAGGAAGATCCACTGCCCTATCTGGTTGAAGCCGCGCTGATTTGCGGTGCGTATAACGAGTACAAGAAAGGTCTTTTAGACCGCGAGTGGAACGGAGCGGGCGTCAGCAGCGCAGCGGAGACAAGCAACTGGGCAAACCATCTGGTGAGCCGTCTGCCGATTGACAACTTCGGCAGAGTGCCGTATGATCCGCCGGGCTATCTGCCGCGGGATCTCGAGGATCCGGACGATCAGCCGCTGACCGTGAGGCCACAGGGATCGAATCCGGATGTGTTCGAGACCTATGTGGATCCGGAGACGGCGGGAGAGATCATTCAACAGACCGCGATGCTGATGGAACTTTTCCGGCATCTGCCCTGCGACAATCCGAAAGTGGCGGCGGTGAATCTGAATCAAATAGAGCAGAAGCTGCTGTGGGCGGCCTCCCATTCCAATCTGAGTGCGGCCTTTGTGGATTTGCAACGGGACAAGGGGCGAAAGGCCGCCGCCGTTGCCTTTGACGCGGCGCGGAATGATCTGGCCGAGCACCACCATTTTGATGCGCGCACCCTTCTGAGCAACCGGCTCGCGGAATAGTCACCTACTACGGCATTGCCGGGGAGAACCTCGATGAAAATGATCCGTGTTTTCGCGCATGTTTGTATCGCGCTGCTGCTGATGGGCAGTCTGGCGCTGAACGGTTGTTCGACCAACCGCGTGGCCAAGGAGGTCGCGGCGTTGCGGCTGGAGCGCAAGGCCGACGCCGCACGGGAGATGGCCATAGCGGAACTGCAAAAGGAACCGAAAAACCTGCGGCTTTGGCGGGAACTGGCCGCGACGGATATCGTGCTGGCGCGGGAGCGCGCGGTGCCTCCGGAGAACGAGCCCTACCGCTATGCCGTGGAGGCGGCGCTGATCTGCGCCGCCATGAGCGAGCACAACAAGGGGAAGCTCGACGAGCCGTGGCTCGCGGTGGCATCACAGACGGTGTTGCGGGCGATGGAACTGGCGACGACAGGCCTCGGTGGAGTGTCGATCTCAACGGCGCGGGGGAAGGTGACGCTCGAACGGCTGGGACATTCTGATATCGACCCGGAACGCTTTGTGGATACCGACGGGATGCAGTGGGTGGTGAAGAACACCGTGCCGCTGATGGTCTTTGCCCAGCAGCTCGGCCCGGTGGTTTCGATAGACTTTTCGAAGAACGCCCAGGAGTATGACGCGCGCGTCAGCCAGATGGGCATTAATTCGAATATCACGATGAGCCAGGTGCAGGCGCAGCGCGACCGGGCGAGCGCCGCGACGAGCAAGCAGATTGCCGCGGCGGTGCAGGACCTCGATGACCTCGGCTATTTTCAGGCGGAAACGATCCTTGGCAACACCATACTCGAGTAAACCGTGACACCCTTCAGCGGAACACCCGGGCCGCGCATCGCGCGGCCAATCGGTGCGGGCATGATCCTGATTCTGGCCCTGCTTCTGGTGGCCGGTTGCGGCCGCGAGAAGCGCGTCAACGAGGTCCGGGACCTGCGTCTGGCCGGGCAGGCGGACTCCGCGCGCGCCCTGGCGCTGTCGCTCTTGAATGAAAACGCCAATCGCATGGATCTGTGGCACGAGTTTGCGCGCTCTTCTGTAGAAGAGGTGCGGCTGCGGCCCAACGAGGAAAACCACGCGGACGATCTGGATATTCTGGTACAGGCCGGGCTGGTGTGCGGGGCGGTCTATCAGCAGAAGAAGCACGAACCGGATCGCGAGTGGCGCGACACGGGCAAGTTGCTGTTTGCGGAGATTGCGCGGCAGATCAGCAACCAGATCACGGCCATGAATACGCAGATGCAGTCGGCCAATTACCTGAAACCGTTGTTGACCCCGGTCGGCCCGGACACGCTGATCCCCCGCGGGCCGGAAATCCGCGCACAGCAGGCTCTGGTGAATTACCGTTCGGGAGCACGGAACCTGCTCTTCTGGCCGGTAGTGCTGCGGCGGTTGCTGGAAAATCTGCCGGAGGTGAATCCGGGCACCGCCACGCTGCTGGCGTCGCAACTGGACGAAGCGATTACACCGTGGGCGCAGTCCCTGGATCTGGATCCGGCATACATGGGCGGCATCCAACAACGAGCGCGAGTGACGATAGACAATGCGCTGAACCATGCCCAGCAGGACTTGCATGACCTGGGCTATCTTCTGCCGCAAACCATCATCGAAAACGGAGTGAGTCAATGACCGTACTGATTGTGGATGGAGGAGGAACGAAGACACGCGGATGGCTGATCAAACGGTCGGAGAACGGTTCGGCGGCGCCCGAGGACGTGGTCACCGTGGACGTGGGACCCACCAGTTTCGGAGCCGTGGGAGCGGAGGGAGTGGCGGCGGCGCTGCGCGATTTGAAGTCGCGGTTGCCGGGGACGACTGCGCCGGTCTCGGTGGTGCTGGGATTGGCCGGAGTGGGACGCAAACCGGAGCGCGATGCGGCCCTCGGCGCGGCCACGCAGGTGTTTGCCGGCAGCGAGGTGAGCGTGATTACGGATGCCGAACTGGCCTACCGCGGCGCGTTTGCCGACGGGCGGCACGGCATTCTGCTGATTACCGGCACGGGAACGATTGCCCTCTACCGTGCGCCCATCAGCCACGAATTCACCCGCGCGGGCGGCTGGGGTCCGCTGTTAGGTGATGAGGGCAGCGGCGCATGGCTGGGACGCGAAGCGCTGCGGCATTGCCTCCTCGAATGGGAGCGCGACGAACTCAGCCCGTTGCACGCGGCGGTGCTGGAGGCTCTGGAAATCGAATTGGCCTCGCAGATTCTGACCAAGGTGTATAAGGAAGGGCTGGGGCCGTCAGGCTGGGCCAAACTGGCCCCGCTGGTGTTCCGCTATGTGCGGGAAGACCTGGGAGCCTTTAAGATCATGAATCGCGCGGCGATTGAACTGGTCTCTCTGGCGGGGCGGTTGCAGGAGACACTGCTGCCTGAAGCGCAGAATGTTCCGCTGGTGGTGATCGGCGGCCTGTGGGAGCACCGCTACCACTTGCAGCCGCTGATGGAAGAGGAGATCCGGCTGCGCAATTTGCCCTTTGTCTTTGCCGAGCCTTCGGGTGGGCCGATGGAAGGCGGGTTGCTGTTCCTGCAGGAGTGGGGGCGAACCCATACTGAATCGCGCGGGATATAAAAAAAACAGAACAGGGCGGGTGAAAACCCGCCCTGCTTTCGAAGGAACGATGCCGAACGGCTGCGGTCAGCTTACGTGATAGGCGCGCAGGCTCAGGGTCTTGGAGGGCGCGGGATGGCTGATGGGGCCGTTGTAGTGCTCTTCCTTGATGATGCCGACGGTGCCGGGTACAATGTAATAGATGATGCGGAAAGATGCGGAGACGAAACGCTCGTAGGCGAGTACACCATGATAGACGGTGCCGCTGACGTTCTTGTCCTGTCCGGGGGAGGCGATCACCACTTCGACCTTCTGGCCATCCACTAAGAACGAGTCCCCGACCTGCAAGGCGGGATACTTGAAGAGCAGTTGCGGGTGATCGGTATCGAGCAGCGGCCAGTGCAGCATTTCGACGCCGCGGGCCAGAGTGTCATTGCGCAGATAATAGAGGCTGTCGGTGATGCCGCGCTCATCCTGCGAGATCAGGTAGAAATCCTGCCCGCCGAAGAAAATGGCCGCGGAGACCGTACGCTGCAGCGTGGTGCCGCCGGCTGTATCGGTGACATCATAGGTCCAGAAGTTGCCCACGCAGAGCGGAATCGCGCCGGGGGAGCAGAGCCGGTAGTCCGCTTCCACCGCCGGGGTCAGCGGGGAACTGGCGGTGTCACTGATGGCTTGCAGACGGTAATTATAGAGCCCGAAGTTCTGGCCGAGGGTGTCCAGATAGGAGGTTGCCGTCGCGGCGACGGTGTCGATGGCTACCGCAGGGTTGCCGCCGGTTCCACGGCTGATGACGATGCGGGTGGCATTGTGGGTGACATTTACCCAGGTCAAGATGACGCCCAGACCGAGATGCACTTCCGTGCGCAGGCTCTCCGGGGCACTGATGGCGCCGGGACCGAACGTGACCGCCAGCGCCGAATCAAGGCTCCAGACAATAGTGGAAGACCGCTTGCCGCCGACTCGGTAATAGTAATGGGTCAAATAGGTGACCGAAGAATCGAGAAACGTCCGGATGTCGGCAGGCGTCGAGCCGATGGTGGTCCAGGCGGTGTTGAACAGGGTGTCATGCCGCTGGATCAGGAAGCTGTCCGGTAGCGTGCCCGTTGTCTGCCAGCTCACCTCCACAATGTTACCCTCGAGGGGCAGAGCCTCAACGTGGTTAGGTGTGCCGGGACCATTCAGCGGAACGGTGTGCACGGGGCGCACGTTGGAGCGCGCGGATTCGCCGTTCTGGTTGAAGGCCGTGATGTAAAAATAATAGGTGGTTCCGGGTGTCAGGCTGTCAATGATGGCCTGACGGTTGATGGAAACGACGGTATCCACCACGACGAAGGAAGCCGCCGAGGTATCCTGAGACACGTAGATGTGAAAGCCCTGGATGTCACTGGCATTGTATTCCCACCGCAGGACCACACCGGTTTGGGTGGTTTGGTAGTCATACAGACTGCTGGGCGCGGCAGGCGGCGGTGGCGGTGGGCCGATGAACTTATTATCTGACTTGCAGGACAGGCAGAGTCCCGCCGCAAGCGCAAGCAGCGCGATGAGGCCAAGGCGGGTAGCAGACACAGCCGGATCCTCCTTAGGGTGGATGGAATTACTTCTCTTCAGGCGAACTGGGACGGAAACCGAATTCTCCGGCCGACCCCGTCGGGGCGCCGTGCATCTTGATTTCGCCGAACTGCTTCTCGTAGCGGTCGACGTTTTCCTTGAGCGCATTGATCAGGAATTTCACATGGGCCGGAGTCATAATGACGCGCGTGTGGACGGTGGCCTTGGCGGTTCCGGGCACCATGCGGGCGAAGTCGAGGAAGAACTCGGCCGGGCTGTGGGCGATAAGGGCGAGGTTGGAATAGGTCCCCTCCGCCACCTTCTCGTCCAGTTGCACGTTGATTTGTTGAGGTTTAGGCTCGTTAGGCATCATACGATTTGGGAAGATTGGGTTTATTTGGTGAACCCGGCGACTGCCGGAAAAGTTTCCTTGAAGCTTTGAACAAGGAATGCATTTCCAGCAAGAAAGTCAACTGCCGAGGTCTTATGAGAATCGTTCTTTTCTGGATGATCCTGCTGCCTGTGGCCACGGCGACGGCGCAGTCCCGCGCAGATTCCGCCTGGGTGCAGCCCTTTGGCGCCACCGGCGAATGCGTGGCCGGCGTGATTCGCCGCACGGCGGATCAGGGCTACTTCTTTGCAGGGACGGAAGCGTCGCCTTCCGGTGACGACGTGCGCGCGGTGCTCACGGACAGCAGCGGGCAGGTGCTGTGGAGCCGCGAATATTGCGGCGCGTTTCCGATGCGGGTGCGAGATGCCCGGCAGACGGCGGCGGGCGACTTTCTTTTGGCGGGAACCACCGCGCCGCTGGCGGCGGATTCGGAACACGCGTTTGTGATGCGCGTGAACGGCGCGGGCGACACGGTCTGGAACCGGGTATTCGATGACACGGTGGGCGGCTTTCATGCCATTCAACCGCTGGAAGACGGCGGCTGTGTGCTGACGGGCTGGACGGCGCCGCCGGACTCGGGCGGGTCAAATGTGGCCTTGATCCGGCTGAATGCCTGGGGCAATGTGGTTTGGAAGCACACTTACGACGAACCGGGCGAGGAGTGGGCGGTGGCGGTGCAGAAGGCGGGGCGCGGCTACCTGATGGTGGGACAGAGCCGCAGCGACACCAATGTGGAGATGCTGCACATTCTCCGTACGGATTCGGCGGGCAATCTGCGCTGGACGAAAGCCTATCCGCTACGGGGACTGAAGCGGATTTACGGTTTCGAACAGGTCGAAGGCGGGGAGTTTGTGATGGCGGGGCTGCGCAATCCGCCTTCGGAGCCGTGCACCTATTTTCTGATGCGGATGGACAGCACGGGGGTGCCGTTGTGGCTGCGCTCCTGTCACTCGGGGTGTGATGCGGCGGAACAGGTGGTGATGAAACCGACCCTCTCGGGCTTTCTCATGACGCGGCTCAATGTCTCGCTGGGCGACCGGGCGCGGCAGATGGAAATCTGGTTTTTTGATCAGGCGGGGGAGTTTCAATACCGCACCTTTTATGACGGCATGGGGTACCGGCGGTGGGAACGGCCCTACGGCTATTGGGAGAGCCGCATCGCGTCGCCATTTGCCGCGGGGATCTATGATTTCTTCGTGGATCCGCATGCGCCCGTCGCAGAGACTGCGTCCATTGTCCCGCAGGCGCCCTTTCCCGAGCGTTCCGAGCGCCATCACCCGCTGGATTCCTTCGGCAATGTCTACTGGGCCAGCTTTACCCTCAATCGCCGGCAATGGGCCAGCATCACGGTCTATGACACTACCGGACGATTGATCCGCACCGTGGCCGACGAAGAGTACGGCAGCGGCAGCCACACCGAAATCTTCGACGGCTGGGCCCTTCCCCCCGGCATCTACTTCCTGCGCGTGAAGACCGAAGAGCTGCAGGAGGTAAAGAAGGTGGTGCTGGTCCGGTAGAAAACGCTGAAAATCTGAAATGCTGAAACGCTGAAGTAAGTCAAGTCTTCTGGGGGCGGGCTCGTGGCCGTCCATTAAAAGGCGGTGTTGGCTGCTTGCAGCCGACCCAGACAACTTACTTGCGTCGGCCTCTGGCCGACTCTTATGCAACCTCAACCTTACAGGAGAGCTTCATGCTGCGCCTGCCATACTTCTTTTTGATCTTTGTCCTGACTGTGTGCGCCTTCGCACAACCGAACAGTGCCGACAGTACATTAAAGGTGCTCTCGGCGCGCGTGGAATTGTTGTCGCATAGAACTGACAGTTTGCAGGGGCAACTTGACAAGCATGCGGTCGAAGAACACTTCTTCGCGAGTGGTTTGGCTGTGCAAACAGGATTGTTCTCGGCGATAGTTGTCATCGGTGTAGCGATTGGTGGATTTCTAACCTTCTCCAGATTCAAAGGTGAAGTAAGTAAGATAACGCAGTTAGCTCAAGAGCGATCACAGGAACTTGCGACGCAGAATAAGGCCTTCGTACAGCAAATCATGTTCGATGTCCAGACATTGAGGCAACAGAGCGTGGAGTTCGAGAGGCAGTCCAAGGAACAACTGACAAACGTCTTCTACACGGCATGGATGGCTTCGGCGAATGTATACCATGCAACGGCGGAAATCGAATCAGACAGGAAGCAATTTGCTCGGGTATTTATGAGCCGACTTTCGGGTGCTTTGGTTCAGAGCTTCTTGACGGCTTATTGCACCGATGCACAGGATCGCGCTGAATCACAACACAAGTATTCGCACCTGCTTGACAAGGCTCTTGAGGCTTTGACCAGCATCAGCGAGGCTCCAGGCCAGATCGAGATACTGCGAAGTTTGCGGCGCGATGCCATATTCCATCTCGATAAGTTGCATGAGTCAGGCGATGAAATTGTGAGAGATATTTGCGGTCAAATGAGGGCAATGCTGACAGAGTATCTAAAGCGCGAACCAGGTGCGGACAGGGCCTGAATCGCAGCGATGACTCTCCAGAGCCCCCACATGCACATATCTGCACGACCGGGTGCCTCTGGAGAGGCACCACGGCGTGATGTGAATGGGCGGCTGTCCGCCTGCGGCGAGATCGCGTTTCACGGACAAGTAGCCAACATCGCAAGATGAACCCGAGGTCCTTCACTGCGTTCAGGATGACAAAGGTTGTTGGGTGGGTTGAAGAGGCGGCCGGGAGGCCGCCGGAAGTAAGGGAAGAATTTCTTTCTTTCAACCGCACCCGGAGGGTGCGGGGTAGTGTGGTTTTGAGGCGGCGTGTTTTGATTTTGGCTTCTTGGCTTCTTTTTTCAGCGTTTCAGAATTTCAGAGTTTCAGCCTTTTAGGTAGTCATGAGCGATCGCTTATTTTTGATTGACGGGTCCGCGCAGATGTATCGCGCGCACTTTGCGTTTATCCGCAATCCGTTGCGGACCAGCCGGGGGGAGATCACCTCGGCGATTTACGGGTTTCTGACGTCTCTGTTCAACCTGATCGAGAACGAGAAGCCGAGCCATATGGCGATTGTCTTCGACACGCCCGCGCCGACCTTCCGCCACAAGACCCTGCCCACCTACAAGGCCACGCGGCAGAAGATGCCCGACGAGCTGGTCAGCCAGCTCGGACGGCTCTATCAGGTGCTGGAGTCCACCGGAATCCGCATCATCTCAAGGCCCGGCTGGGAGGCCGATGATGTGATCGGGACCATGGCTACCGATGCCGAGCAGGAAGGGTTTGAGGTGGTGATGGTCACCGGGGACAAGGACTATCAGCAACTGGTGACCGAGAAGGTGCGGATGTGGAACGCCAAACCGGACGGTGTGGTGCTGATGGGGCCTGAGGAGGTGCAGCAACACTTCGGAGTGCCGCCGGAGAAGGTGGTCGATGTGCTGGCGCTGACCGGGGACACCAGCGATAATGTGCCCGGAGCCGAAGGCATCGGCCCCAAAACCGCCGTCAAACTCATCACCGAGTACGGCTCGCTGGATAAGGTCCTCGATGCCGCGCCTTCCATGAAGCCCTCCAAAATGCGCGAGGCCCTGATCCGGGACCGCGAGAAGGTGCTTTTGGCGCGCGAACTGGTGACCATCGACCGCAAAGCTCCGGTAGAGTTCAAACCCGAAGAACTGACCCTGGGGATGATCTGGAACCCCGAACTGGAGCGGCTGCTGATTGATCTGGAACTCTTCAAGTTGGTCGAAAGGCTCCGCACTGTGTTCGGCGGAACGTCCGCAAAGCACGCTGACACGGGCAGATCCGTCCGCAAGTTCCGCACGGTCTCGACCACCGCGGAGCTTGAAGAACTGGCGGCGCAATGGCAAAAAGAGAAGCCGCTGCTGTCCTTTGACGTGGAGACGACGGGCACCGATCCGATGCGCGCCGAACTGGTGGGCGCGAGCTTCTCGACGGTGGAAGGGGAGGCGGTGTACATCTCGATGGACCATCTGGACGGTCCCGCCAAACCGGGCCGCCGCTTCCTGCGCTTCGGCCACGAGGTCCCCGCCGGAGTTGCAACCTATCTTTCGATTGTGGCGGAAGTCCTCGAAAATTCAAATGTTCCCAAGACCGGACAGAACCTCAAGTACGATGTTCTGGTGTATAAAACCTACGGAATTGAGGTTGAGGGAGTCGCCTTTGACACGATCCTCGCGGCCTATCTGCTGAACCCCGGCGACCGCACGCTCAGCCTCGACAGTCTGGCCAGAGACTACCTCAAGCTGCCCAAGATCGCGACGCAGGAACTGCTGGGCCGGCGCGGCAAGGACCAGATCACGATGCGCGAGGTGGACGTGGAACGGGTCAGTGAGTACGCGTGTGAGGATGCCGATTATGCCCTGCGGCTATCCCATGTGCTCGAACCGTTGCTGGAAAATCAGGGCCGGATCCTCTGCGACATCGAACTGCCGCTGATGCCCGTGCTGTGCGACATGGAATTCACCGGCGTCAAGCTCGACGTGGACCTGCTGCACACCATGAGCAAGGAACTCGAGCGAGATCTCTCACGTATAGAAGAAGATTGCTTCCGGCTGGCGGGCGAGGTTTTCAATCTGAACTCCCCCAAGAAGCTGGCGATGATTCTCTTTGAGAAGCTGAAACTGCCGGTGCAGCGGATGCTGAAGAGCGGGCCGTCCACGGATATCGACACCCTGACGGTGCTCGCGCCGATGCATGAACTGCCCAAACGGTTGATGGATTACCGCATGCTGTCCAAGCTCAAGAACACGTACGTGGATACGCTGCCGGGGCTGGTCCATCCGGATACCGGGCGGGTGCACACGACCTTCAGCCAGACGGTGGCCGCCACGGGCCGCCTGTCGTCGGTCAATCCCAATTTGCAGAATATTCCGATCCGCACCGAGGTGGCGCGGGGAATCCGCGAGAGCTTCGTGGCGGGGACCAAGGGCTGGAAGATGGTCTCGGCAGATTACAGCCAGATCGAGCTGCGGATCATGGCCCATCTGTCCGGCGACGAGCGGATGCTGGAGGCCTTCGAGCGCGGAGGCGATATTCACACCGAGACGGCGGCGCTGATCTTTCAGGTGCCGGTGGGGATGGTGGACGTCAACATGCGGCGGGCGGCCAAGACGGTCAACTTCGGGATTATTTACGGTCAGACCGACTTCGGGCTGGCTCAGGAGTTGGGCCTTCCGCGCCATGAGGCCCGCGTCTTCCGCGAGAACTACTTTGCCCTTTATCCCGGCGTGACGGAGTTCATGCGCCGCACGATTGAGGAGTGCCGCAAGCGCGGTTACGTGGAGACGATCCTCGGGCGGCAGAGAAAGATTCCCGACATCGAAGCGCCCGACCGTCAGGTGCGGCAGTTTGCCGAGCGCACGGCGATCAACACACCGGTGCAGGGCAGCGCGGCGGACATGATCAAGTTGGCGATGATCGCCATTCATCGCCGCTTGAACGCGGAAAAATTTGCCGCAAAAATGCTCTTGCAGGTCCACGATGAACTCGTTTTCGAAGCACCCGACGACGAAATCGAGCGGCTCGCGGAGATGGTGCGGCACGAAATGCAGACTGCGCTCCCGCTGCGTGTACCTGTGATGGTTGAGATCGGCTCGGGTTCAAGCTGGCTTGGTGCTCACGCTTGACTTTTTACCGCAAAGCACTTGCATTTTTATAAATTGTGTTATATATTTCGGGCGTTTGTTCGCCGCACGCGTGTGATGCATGAAGCGCGGACATGTTCTGTGAGCGATGCGAGTCCCTTGACGGCACTCACCCCATGGAACAGCGCGCGCACACGCGCTGTCTCATAGAGAGAATTTTCAGAGTGAGATGCGGTGATGGACACGCGATGACGGACACACGATGTGTCTGATTCGCGGCAGAAGAACCGGTGTGAGCGTCGCGTATTCGACGCCTGTCGAGATGGCGTGTGGCAAGAGCCGCGCGACCATGATTCGCCCGACCGGGGCGTGATCATGCCTCTCGAGATGCTCACCTGAGACCGCCAAATGGGCGCTGATCAAGGGATCGCCGGGTGCGATTCACGATCCGCTCGGCAGAGTCCGAGTGCTTTTTTGAGCGCAATAGAGCCACTTCCGCCGTATTCGGCCCGAAACTTGCTCTATAGGCTAAACTGAAAACGGCACGCAGCGTTCGACGCGCGAGCCAACGTTCGAGAACGATCGTATCGGCCTTCCATCGAAGGCTTGATGATAGAGATGTCGGCCGCGTTGCCTTCGGGTGATGCAGCCCGCAATACCGCCCGGTCCGCCGCACGGACCTGGCGATTACGGCCAGAGGGGAACCCGCGCAGGCGAGGGTAGAGCGTGGTTCCCGGCCAAACAGAAACATCTGTTCGTTCCCGAACGAGTCCCTGCCCTCAATGTTCAGTTCAAGGAGAATGATTATGCCTACGAAAAAGGCAACCGTGAAGAAAGCCGCCCCGAAGAAGGCGACTGCCAAGAAAGCCGCCCCGAAGAAGGCCGTGAAGAAGGCTACCGTGAAGAAGGCTGCCCCGAAGAAGGTCGCCAAGAAGATCGTGAAGAAGGCTACCGTGAAGAAGGCCGCCCCGAAGAAGGTTGCCAAGAAGATCGTGAAGAAGGCTACCGTGAAGAAGGCCGCCCCGAAGAAGGTCGCGAAGAAGGTCGTGAAGAAGGCCACCGCGAAGAAGGCCGCTCCGAAGAAGGCGACGGCAAAGAAGGCCGCCCCGAAGAAGGCAACCGTGAAGAGGGCTGCCCCGAAGAAGGCCGCCAAGAAGGCCATGCCCGCGGCAATGTAACTTTCTATTGCCTTGTTTTCTCGGCGAACCATTTGCCGGCCCGTGGCTTATCGCGTGGCCGGCTTTTGTTATCTGGACCTTGCGAACGATGGCCGGCTGAAGGGGCGCGGGCCGGTTTTAGACCGGCCCCCACCACAAACCCGGGGCTTCGTTGCTGCCTCCAAGGGTCTTCACTTTAGCTTTTTGGATTTTGACCCATGAACCCTGTCAAGGAATTGCGTTCCCATCCCGATCCGGAACGGACACTGGCGCTGCTGCAAAAGCTGGCGGCAACGGCCACGGGCTCCGATGGGCTGCTGACGCTGCACGAACTGCTGCAGTTCTACAAAGCCTATCCCCGGTCCGTGGCTATCCGCCAGTTCTGCGAAGGGGAACTTGGCCGCTTCGGGCAGCGCGTGGCAACACTGAAGAAGACGCCGCGCGCGGAATTGGCACAAACGGGCATTGTCGGAACCGAGATCTACTATCCCTACGATCTGGAGATGGCCCGCTGGCTGATGGCGCGGCTGGGAGATGGGGTGGAGATCGACTGGGAAGCCTATGCTGACCGCGCATCGGACCCGCTGGCGGAGTATTTGCCGCTCTGGATCGAGCCAGCCGAAGGGGATGCCGTGGATGATGCGGACACCACTGCTCAAGGGTTCATAAAGGCCGCTCGCGGGCCGTCCCACGGGACATCTCTGGATTGGGTAGTCGATGCCATTTCCCGCACATTTCCCGGTCCTGCAGGCCAGCAAATTTACAATGCGATGGACCTGTCGCTGCTCATGACCCTGACAGGGGAGGGTCCGTCCCGCACGCTCCTGGAAGATGGCAAACCGCCGAAGTTGTTCCTATGGGACCCGGTAGCGGCCCGTACCAAGTTCGATCTGCTGACGGAGATCAAACGGCCGCTATCTGTACCCGAACCCGTCCCGGCGGCGCGGGGAAGAGCCTTGCTGGACTTGGCTTACGGTACTCTGTTGCCGCGCCTGCGCGAACTGTATCCGGCGATCCACGGCAATCCGGCGGAGGTCTATGATATTCCTTTGGAGCGCGGGATCCGGGTGATCCTGTGGTTTATGGAGCCCCGGTTCCGGTTGCCCCTGGAAGTCGGCTGGGGGCTGGTGGTGCTGAAGAACCATGTGCCCATTGGGTACGGAGCCGGCGGGATGCTGCATGACCGCTCGGAGATCGCCATTAACGTGTTCGACACCTTCCGCGGCGGCGAAGCGGCGTGGCTCTATTCTCAATATGCGCGGATCCTGAACAGTCTCTGCCATGCGCCGTGGCTGGTCACCCGCCGTTACCAACTTGGTTACGAAAATGAGGAAGGCCTGGCCTCGGGGAGTTTCTGGTTCTACGATAAGCTTGGATTTCGTTCGGTCGATGGGGAGATCCGCAAGCTGGCCGATGCCGAACGGGCGCAGATTGCCAAACACAAGGGCTACCGGACACCAAAACGGATTTTGAAAAAGCTCTGTGCGGCGGATGCCGTTCTGTCTCTCAAAGGTGAGTCCGCCGAAAAGTATCGGGAATTCCCGCTGGCCGAAGCCGGGTTGCTGGCATCACGGGTGATTGCCGGAGAGTTCGATGGGGAGCGGCAGAATCTGGAAAACCGGATTTTGAACCGGATGAAGCAGCAGTTCGGATTCTCATACCAAGGCTGGACAGCGCCGGAGAAATCGCGGTTTGCACAAATGGGCCTGTTTGTGTTGGCTATGCCCCGGGTAAATCACTGGACGACTTCGGAAAAGATGACGCTGTTCGATTTCTGCCGCAAAAAGGGCGCACCGCGCGAAGCCGATTATGCGCGGGCATACAGAAAGAACAGGCGGTTCTTTGAGGAACTCCAGCGGATGATCCGAGCGCAGGGATAGTGACCCTGTTCCAAGCGCGCGTCGGACGTGGTGAGGCGGACGTCATTTTGCTTTTTTGTCTTGCTGGCCAACTTTTTTGTTGCTATTTTAGAAGCGGCTGGGGATTCCTCAGCCGCGATCTTTTCTCCGTGTCCGAAGTCTACCTCTAACTCGCAGTCGTCTGCTTTGCACCCCATTTTCGGCGCCTTCGCGGTGCGCAATTACCGCATCTACTGGACAGGTTTCACCCTTTCACTGGTTGGCTCCTGGATGCAGACCCTTGCCCAGAGCTGGCTGGTGTGGGATCTGACGCGGTCAGCCTTCTGGCTGGGAATCGTCGGCGCGATGCCGCAGCTTCCGTCGCTGATTTTAGGCTCCATCGGCGGTGTGATTGTGGACCGCACGGTCAAGCGTACGCTGCTGATCGTCACGCAGTCGGGACTGGCGCTGTGCGCACTGGCGCTGGCGATCTTTACAATGAGCCACCATGTGCAGGTGCTTCAGGTCGTGATTATCGCCGGAGTCACGGGAATTTTCACGGCGGCGGATACTCCGGCACGGCTCTCCTTTGTCAGCGAGATCGTCGGCAAGCAGTATGTGGGCAATGCCATTGCGCTGAACTCCACCACCTTCAATGCCACGCGGCTGATCGGACCTGCCATTGCGGGACTGATTATTCCCTGGGTGGGAGCGGGCGGCTGTTTTTTGATCAATGCGATTTCCTTTCTGGCGATGATCTTCGCGTTGCTTTCGATGCGCGATCTGCCGCCGCCGGTGTTCAGCACAAACCATGCGTCCGTGGCTTCGGAGTGGCGGGAGGCCTTTCAGTATGTGATTCATGCGCGGATTGCCCGCTCGCTGATCCTGAATGTCGCGGTGTTCTCGGTCTTTATCATGTCGTATGTGGTGCTGATGCCGATGTTCGCCGACCAGATTCTGGAATCGGGAGTGCGCGGCCTGGGTGCGCTGATGGGCGCCATCGGGATCGGCGCGCTGATCGGCGGCGTGTATCAGGCGTCGCTGCCGCACAACGCGCGCCGGGGCCGGGTCGTCATCTTCGGCGCGATCGGTCTGTGTATCAGTATTCTGCTCTTTTCGTTTTCCCGCAACTTTGTGCTCTCGCTGCTGATTCTGCCGCTGGTCGGCCTGTCGAGCATCAGCATGCTGGCCTCCACCAATACGCTGTTGCAAACGCTGACGCCGGACCACCTGCGGGGGCGGGTGCTGGGCTTCTATACCACCAGCTTTCTGGGCATGATGCCCATCGGAAGTATGCTGGTGGGATCGGCGGCGACCGAATTCGGCGCGTCCTACACCGTAGCGGCGGGCGCGATTATCTGTCTCATCGTGGCGCTATTAACCCTGGCGCGAAACAAACGGTTGATGGTCGTATGATCCGTTTCTTCTCCCAAGATACGATTGCCCACGAACTCCGGCGGCGCGGCATTCTTCTGCTGCTGCACAGCACGCATCTGTACAAGAACCTGCCGCAGATCATTGCCGACGGCAAGCTGCACACGGTTCGCAGCCTGGAAGAGGCCTACGGCTCGGACGCATCGCGCTATCTGCACGATCCATACCGCTATGAGCGGTTTGCGGTGGGACTGGACTATATCAATGCGTCGCTTTCCATGCCCAATGTGGAACTGCTCTACCGCCGCTCCAGATCGGAATGGACCGCAGACTGGGTACATCTGGCGCTGGATCTGAGTCTGCTTTCGCGGGACCATACGCTCTTCTGCCAAGTCTCGGCGGCGGCGGACATGGGCAAGCATCTGAAGCCCGGCCCGGAAGGTTTGCGCGAGATGTTTGCCGGCAAAGTGGAAGGCCACAAGCGTGATCCTCTGCCGCATAACGTGGCCACTCACCCACAGGCCGAAGTGCTGCTGCATGGCTCGCTGACCCTGGCGGACGTGCGCAAAATTATTGTTCCGAGTGATGCCGTAGGGGCGGAGGTGAAGCGGTTGTGCGATACGCGGGGCCGCACGATGAAGATCGAAACGCTTCCCCATCTCTTCATCTGGCCCAAGTGGATGATCAAATCGTAACACACAAAAGCGGCGACCAATCGGTCGCCGCTTCTCGTTCAAAGTCGGAAAGTGAAATACAGAACCCCCTTCTTATTCCCCCTTTTTCAAAGGGGGAAGGATCAGAGACAAGAGGCTTTCAGCCCCTTACCCGCCCCTAGCGGCGGCCTCCGGCCGTCAGTCCGAAGGACAGCGATTGCTCGCGGGAACCAAGAGGTATTAGGCTTTCTTATAGAGCAAGGCAGAATCGCGCTCAATCCTGCCTCAGCCGGGCATGCGAAGAGAAAAAACGCATGCCGCGGCGACGCGTGAGCGTAAGGGTTCTCTCAGCTTTTCTCTTTAATCCGGGCTTTCTTGACGAAGGCGCGAATCTTGGCTTCGTTGGCGGACATGGTCTTGGCCGGGCCGGTGGTCTTGATGAACCAGTTGCCGGACGGGGTCTCGATGACCGAAGCAATCATCCGCTGGTTGGGCAGATCGGCAGCATCGCCGTTCATTGATGCGGAGCCGAGCTGGGTGCCGGTTACATCGGTGGTCACCACCGTCAGCAAACCAACCATCATGGTATCGGTCTTGGCCACCTGATCGCCGGGCTGGCCCTTGGGGCCGGTGTATTGATTCTGCCAGCGCATGATATTCGCCGCGGCGGAACCGCCCGAGCCGGGGAAGAAGAAGACCGCGAGGACAGCGGGAGCGGTGTCGCCCTTTTCCGCCGCGATGTTAATCTGCGCGAGGCGCATCGAGGAGCCGGGCTCGGCCTTGGTCCACCCGGCGGGGAGCCCGGAGGTCATGTAGTCCAGATCCAGACCGCCCGGAACGGCTGCCGGCGCTTCGTTGGGATTCATTCCGGCATGCGGGTTGTTCTTCATGTCCATGCCCGCATGGGGATTGTCCTTCATATCCATCCCGGCGTGGGGATTGGCCTGAGACATATCCTGCGCGGCTGGCTTATTCTGCTTGCATCCAAATGCCACAAGCATTACCAGAGACAGTAAAATTGCAAGGGTTCTCATTGATCGTGCTGCCAATTTATATGCACCTTTCTTATTACCTACCCAAAAGGTAATATTTTCCGCGAATAAACGCAAGTCCGGACTGATCTATCTGTTGGGCCTATCGAAACGCACAGCGCGGAGCCAAAGACTCCGCGCTGTTGTATTTCAATCTGTAACAAGAAAAATCAGAGCATGGTCAGGATTTCGTCGGTGATGCGAGGCAGCGGAGCAACGCGCTCCACGGCGCCAACCGCGACCGCTTCCTTAGGCATACCGTAGACCACACAGGTGGCCTCATCCTGAGCCAGAGTGCGGGCCCCCGCCTGCTTCATTTCCAGCATGCCTTCGGCGCCGTCCGCGCCCATCCCGGTGAGAATGACGCCAACCGCATTGGGCCCGGCATGGCGGGCGACCGAACGGAAGAGCACATCCACGGCGGGCCGCTGATGGTGGACGCGTGGACCATCCTTCACCGCCACCGAGTAGACCGCACCCGAGCGCTGCAATACCATGTGCATGTTGCCGGGAGCAATGAGCACCAGACCCGGACGGAGTGTGTCCCCGGAAACGGCTTCGCGCACTTCCACCGCGCACAGACCGTTCAGCCGCTCGGCAAACGCCTTGGTGAAGGCTTGAGGCATATGCTGCACCACCACCGTGGCCGGCGCATTGGCGGGATAGCGCGTAAGCACTTCCTTCAGCGCTTCGGTTCCTCCGGTGGAGGCTCCAATGGCGACGATCTTCAGGGTGGTGCGAAGCAGCGGAGGACGCGCCTGCACGGAACTCTCGGCAACAGGCATGGGCTGCCGCAGGCGCGAATTCACCGCGGCCTTGATCTTCTGGCACAGGTCGCGGGACATCTCACCGACGGTATAGGCCTCACCGGGCTTGCACATGACATCCACCGCGCCGATTTCCAGGGCTTCCATGGCCATGTCTCCTCCCTTGGGAGTCAGCGAACTGACGACGATGACCGGCAGCGGATGGTACTTCATCAGTTTCCGCAGGAACGTCAGCCCGTCCATGCGCGGCATTTCCACGTCCAGCGTAAGAACATCCGGAGAAAGCTGCACGATCTTGTCACGCGCCACATAAGGATCGGGCGCTGTGCCGATGACTTGTATCAGCGGGTCGCGTGCCAGCTCTTCGGCGAAGACCTTGCGCACGAGCGCCGAATCATCTACAATCAAAACTTTAATCATAGGACCTTTGAATAAAACGCTGAAATGCTGAAAACCTGAAAGGCTGAAAGAGAAACCGACTTCGCCTCACTGCTGCATCTCATCGCTTCAGATTTTGTTTTCCTGTACTTCCAGGACGGCGAGAGTATTTTCTAAATTGAATGGAATCCGCGCCGCGGCCTGTTCGGTCGCGGCGGCAAGCGCCGTCACATCCACGATCTCCGGCGGGCTGAGGTTGAACACCGGCGCTTCGCCTTGCCAGGCGGTGAGCAGATTGCCGCAGATCATATTCAGCATTTCCTTCAGCGCATCGCGGCCCTTTTCCTCGGCGGAGTCGCCGGGTTCCAGTTCGCCGAGAATATTCTGCGTGAGCAGCGGCAGCACGTCCGTAGCGACGCTCAGTCTCAAAATGCCTGTCGTTGGTCCGGCAAAGGTCATGCTGGCGGTAGTGTCCGGCGGCTGCAAGTCGCCGTCGGCCTCCTGCCAGGGCCAGACGGTCATGAAGGCGGCGGTTTCCAGCACGTGGATTACGGCCGCGCTGGCGGCGTCATTCAGCGGTTCAGACATGAGGCTTTTCTCCCATCACTTTGCCAATCATTTCGGCGACCTGTTCGGGGGTGAACGGCTTGCGGATATAGCCGCTGATGCCGATCTTCTCCAGCTCCTCGACCCGGCTGCTGCTGCCTTCGGTGGAGACCACTACCACCGGAAGCTGCTGCCAGTCGTCGCGTTTCTGGAGTTCGGCAATGAACTGCATGCCGTCCATTACGGGCATATTGATGTCGGTGAAGACCATGTCCGCCCATTTCTCCTCGAGCACCTTCAGAGCCTCGGCGCCGTTGGCGGCCTGATAGACTTCACCGAGCGGCATGCCGCAGAGCCGCAAGGTCCGCGTCAGCACTTCCCGGGTGACGCCCGAGTCGTCCACGATCAGAATGTTATAGGCCATGTGCCTCATCCTCATATAATGCGATGACCGACGGCAGATCATGCGCCGCGGCGGCGCAGAGCGACTCAAAACTTGCGGGAGTCAGTCCGATAGCGCGGGCCGAGCCGCTGTCCACCAGCAGATTCATTTCCTCACTGCCCATGCCCACGCCGATGATTTTGGCAACCGCATTGGCTACATGCACGGCGTCGAGGGCGCTGTTTTCACTGCTTTCCCGCGGGCGATGGTGGTAGGCGATGGCCGTCGCGAGGGCGTCGGGAAATTTCCAGCGCCGCGCGATGACGCCCCCGACCTGCGCATGATCGAATCCCAGGACCGCGCGCTCGGCTTCCACATAGGAGATTCCCCGCTGCTTTGCGACGGCGAAAATATCCTGCTTCAATTCATCGTTGAGATGGCGGGAGAGCACCAGTTTTCCGATGTCGTGCAGCAGCGCGGCGGTGAAAGCCACGGGATGAATACTGGTCTTTGCGTGACGCGGCAGAAGGTCCGCCGCCACAGCGGCCGCCACCGAGTGCCGCCACAGCTCGTCTTCCTCGAGGCTGTAGCCGGGACAGGACTGCGTGAGCTTGCCGCGCACGCTGCGTCCCACCGATTGCTGCAGAATGCGCCCCGCGCCGAGCCGGATGACGGCCTCGCGCACCGTGTTTACGGCCACGCCCGGCGAGTAATACGCCGAGTTGGCCAGCCGCAGGGCATTGGCCGTCAGGGCCGGATCATATTCGATCACTTTGACGAATTCCTGCATGTCCGCGTTCGGGTCGGAAAGCGCCTGCGCCAGCAAAGGCTGGGATGAAGGGATCGGTTCGAGATGATCAATCTCGTTGGAAAGGTCCGCCAGTGAGATCATAGTTCGTAATCCTCTCCGCCGCTGCTAAACCAGACCTTTCCGGTGCCGACTTCCAAAAAGAGAGTGCGCGACACTGTGCCGCCCACGTGTTCTCCCTTGATCAGCACGCCGTTCTGCCAGAAAATCTTGCGCATCATGGTGTGATTGCGCTTGCCGATGGCGAAGAAATCCTTATCATCGAGGAACTGCGCGCCGCCAGCGACCTTGACAATCAGGTGCGGCTTGCTGGCGCCCAGTTCATAGGCTTTCTTGAAGAAAAGCGGGATGGCCACATTGGCGAACATCCAGGGGTTCTCCTGCGCGCGCTGCGGATTCACCGCCGAATCGGGCAGCATAAAATGCAGCAGACCGCCGACCACCGCCACGGGATCATAGATGGTGATTCCGATGCAGGAGCCGAGAGCGTGTGTGACCAGAATCTCCCCGGCACGGTTGGAAAGTTTCATGTCGCCCACGCCGACGATGATCCGCTTTGCGTTTAAAGTGGATAAATTCACGGCTTCTCGTAAATAGTAGGTCTGACGTAGCGAAAGTGGTTTTCCACGCCGGTCAGACTTTCCGAATGACCGACAAACAGCGTGCCGCCGGGGCGAAGCAAATCATAAAACCGGTTCACAAGCCGCGCCTGGGTCGGCTTGTCAAAATAGATCATTACATTACGGCAGAAGATGAAGTCCATCGGGCCCTTCATCGGCCAGGTTTCCATCAGATTCAGCCGCGCGAAGGTCACATGGGCCGTCACTTCCGGACGCACGCGGTACTGCGCGCCGTACGCCGCCCGGACTTCCTGTATGTATTTCTGCCGGATATCGGACGGAATCGGCTTGACACGCTCGGACGAATAGGTGGCGCCGCGGGCGATGCCCAGCACTTTGGTTGACAGATCGGTCGCCAGTACCCGGATGTCGTAGCGCTCGGGCCGGTCCAGATGATGCAGCATCAGCATCGTCAGGCCGTAAGGCTCTTCCCCCGAAGAGCAGCCGGCGCTCCACACGCGGATCTTGTTATCTTCTGTGCGGCGGGCGCGTTCGCTCAGACGCGGCAAGGTGGTCTTGACGACATAATCGAAGTGCTGGGATTCCCGCCAGAAGGCGGTAAGGTTGGTGGAGAGCGCATCGAGCATCGTGACCAGTTCACCCTGCGTCTGCTCCTCGCGCACATATTTCAAATAGTCGCCGACGCTCTTCATGCCGAGCTGGCGGATCCGTTTTCCCAGCCTTGCCACGACCAGTTCACGCTTGCCTTCATGCAGGTGAATGCCGGACAATTCGTGGACGATCTGCGTGACTTTTTTATAGTCACTGTCACTGAGCGAGACCGGGGCGAGGATTTCCGGGGGTGTCGAGGACATAGAATCTTTCGGGCTCCGGTTAGAGTACGCGGTTGGCGCCGCTGCTGAGGCGCATCAGGCCGTCCACATCCAGAATCAGGCTGATACGGCCATCGCCCAGAATGGCGCCGCCGCTGACGCCGGCAACATTGCCGAACGTCGAGCCCAGGCTTTTGATCACGACCTGCTGCTGACCGAGCAGCTCGTCCACCATCAGTGCAAGCCGGCGGCCCTTGTGTTCGATGACCACGAGAATACTCTCGGTCAGTTCACGGCCCGCATCGGCGATGTGGAACGCCCGCTCAAGGCGGCAGACAGGAATCAGGTCGCCGCGCAGCAGGACCAGTTCGGTCTGTCCCTGCACCGTGCTGAGGTCTTCGGGCCGCGGGCGGAAGGTCTCCGTAATCGAGATGATCGGCAGAATGAAGCGCTCACTGCCCGCGCGGATCACCATGCCGTCGATGATAGCCAGCGTCAGCGGCAAGCGTACGCTGAAGACACTGCCTTCTCCCGGCTTGGAGGAGATCTCCACCGTGCCGCGCAGCGCTTCCACGTTGGTGCGTACCACGTCCATGCCCACGCCGCGACCGGATACGTCGGTGATCTTGTCCGCTGTGGAAAAGCCGGGCATGAAGATCAGATTGTGAATTTCCGAGTCTGAGAGCTGGGCATTGGGTTCCACGATGCCGCGCTCGATAGCCTTGGCCAGAATCTTCTGCTTGTTCAAGCCGCGGCCATCATCGGTGAGGGTGATCAGCACCGATCCGCCTTCATGGGCGGCGCGCAGCCGGATGATTCCCTGGCGCGGCTTGCCGGCTTTGACGCGGTCGTCCGGGGTCTCGAGGCCATGATCGGCGGCATTGCGCACCATATGAACCAGCGGGTCGGCAATCGCCTCCACCATGTTGCGGTCCAGTTCGGTGTCTTCGCCTTCGGTCTCGAAGAGAATTTCCTTGTTGGCCTTGCGGGCCAGGTCTCGCACGAGGCGTGCCATCTTCTGGAAGGTGGCCTTGACCGAGACCATGCGCATGGAGAGCGCCAGTTCCTGCAGCGAGCGTGTGATTTTGTTGAGCTGCGAGACATTGCGGATGAGCCGCTGGTCCGTACCGTTTTGTATGACGGGATCCTGACTGACCATCGATTGGGCGATCACCAGCTCGCCGACCATATTGATCATATTGTCGAGCCGTCCGGTGCTCACCTTCACCGAGCCATCGCTCTCCGCCTGTCCGGTGCGTTTTCCGCGCGCGCCATCGGCGGCTTTGCTTTCCACCGCTTCGCCCGAGGTCTCCGCCGAACCCGAGGCCGCATCTGAGGCTTGCGCCGCGGGAGCGCGTTCGATCACCGCCGCGGCGGGGACGGCCGCCGAAGCGGGAGCCGTGCCGACGTGCTCCAGTCGCTTAAGCAGATCCGCATAGAGCGGAGGCAAGGGCAGACGGCCACTCTCGATGGCCCCTTGGGTGCCGCGCAAAATGCCCTTGAGCATATCGAGGGCTTCAAAGGCCAGATCGGTATAGACACCCTGCATCACCAGTGTGCCCTTGCGGAGCCGGTCGAAGAAGGTCTCGGCCTTATGGGCCAGTTCCGTTACGCAGCCGAGACCGACAAAACCCGAGGTGCCCTTGACGGTATGGAACGCGCGGAACACGACGTTCACCGCTTCCTTATCCGACGGATCAGCCTCGAGCGTCATCAGCGCCTGTTCGGCCTGCTGGAAATGTTCTTCGGACTCGTTGCAGAATTCGTGGAGCAGATCCATATCAATTTCGGCAGGCATCTCAAAGACCTGTCCGACGGCTGCCGCTACCGGCGCCGGTATATCCACCGTGGCGGTCGCCGGAGCGGCCGCGGGCCGAAATTTGGCCAGAATGGTTTCGGCATTGATGCCAGCGTCAGCGGCGCTGCGCCGGGCTCCAAAATAGATTTTGATCTGATCGGCGAGAAAGAGCAGATTCTCACCGAGAGGTTTGGGCTCAAGGGATGTGGATTCCAGTTCGTCTTCCACCGCGTGCAGCATCGTGGCCAAATCATGCAGCAGCAGAACGCTGGCTTCGCCTTTCCAGGTATGGATCTGCCGTTTTACGGCAGAGAGCCCGTCGGTATCGCCGTTTTCATAGGCGAGGCAATGGGCTTCAAATTCGGCCAGCACGGAATCCTGCTTGCCGAGGAAATCGGCTACCAGGGACTCATCCGCGACCGGTGGAGCTTCGGGCACAGGAGCGGCCTCCGCAGGCACGGTGACCGCAGGAGCCGTTTCAGCCAGGATCATCTGGTCCAGCAGACGATTCAACGTCTTCAGACAGCTATCCGGGTCCTTGGACTGCATCAGACTCTGCACGGTGGCGATGGCCTGCCAGGCAAGGTCGCGCACCGGCTCAACAAACTCTTCCGACTGAGCGACGCCGCGCAGCATCTTTTCGAGATGTACGCGTCCCGTGCTGTCCTCCGGGGACAACAAGACAACTTCAGCCGCGATCTGTTCCAGGGTCGGCAATGTACTCTCCATTCATGCAGCAGTTTCTATAGCAGCATCCCGAAGGTAGGGCTCCGCCGGGTTCGGCATCCAAGAAAGAGCAACTACCTTGCCTGAAGAGGTTGGCATTTGACGACGCTCACTCCCCAAAGGCTGAAACGCTGAGAATCTGAAACGCTGAAACAAGACGACCCTTGCTAAGCGGGATGCGCCCATCGCATCCTTTTGCATAATTCGCCCCAAACCTGAGGATGAGGCGGCATGCCTCAGGTCTTTGGTCTCATGTCTCTGGTCTCATCCTTCATCCTTCCGCCTTCATCCTTTGTTCAGCTCGCTTGCATAACCTGAAAGAAATTGCTACTTTGCTCAAACGGGCCGGATCGGATCACGTCGCTGCAAAGGGAATCGGTGGACCTCTCGATCATCATCGTTAACTACAATGGAAAAAAGGACTTGCTGCGCTGTCTCGGATCTTTGGAGGCGGTGCGGGCAGAGCGGCCATTTGAGGTGATCGTGGTCGATAACGGGTCCACCGATGGCAGTCTGGAAGACGGACAGGCGCGGTTCGGCTGGGTGCGGTTTCTCAGTGCGGGGGGCAATCTGGGGTTTGCCCGAGGGTGCAACCTCGGTTTAGAGCAGGCCAAGGGCCGTCATGCCATGTTGCTGAATCCTGACACGGAAGTTTTGTCCGGCTCTCTTTGCCGCCTGGTGGACACTCTTGAGCAGCATCCAACTTGGGGCGTGGTGGGTCCGACGATGGTCGATCCATTCGATCAGCCTTATCTGGCGGCACGGCGATTTCCCACTCCCTATTATCTCTTTTGCGAGTGCACGCGACTGGCCTATCTGTTTCCGCACACGCGGCAATTCGCGGGCTATTTCTACGGAGATGTCGACCCGGCCACGCTCGATGCGGTGGATCAGGTGGAAGGCAGCGCACTGCTGATCAGCCGCGACGCATGGCAAGCCGTTGGCAATCTGGATCCGCGTTTCTTTCTGTTCTTTGAAGAAGTGGACTGGTGCAAGCGGGTCCGGAATGCGAGCTTCGAAATTCATCTGGTAAAGGACGCAAAAATCCGCCATCATCGCGCCACCACGATGAGCCGCTTCTATGTCAAGGCGCGGGAAGCCAATGCGCGCAGCGCCATGCAGTATTTCGAAAAGCACAACGGCGCGGCAGGGCTTAAGAGTGTGCGGCGCTGGATGAGAATGGCACTGACCATCCGCATCATTGCGGCAACGGTAGCCGGCTGGCTGGGAAAGGGAGAACTGGCAAGGCTGCGTGTGGAAGGGGCGCGGGCCGAGCGGCGGGTCTATCGTAATGGGATGTCCGCATGAGCCTGAAACTGCTGCATCTCTTAACGTCGCCGCATCTCGGCGGCGCCGAACAGGTCTGTCTGTCTCTGGCTGCCGAGCAGCAGCGCCGCGGGCATGATGTGCGCTTGCTGGTACTGATGCCGGGCAAAGTTCAGCAGACCGCCGCGCGTATGGGCCTTCCGGTGATCTCTCCCGAGTTGCCCGATGGCGCCGTGATCGGCAAGCATCAATTCCGCGCGCGCGCCGCGGAGAGTCTGCGCCGTGCGGCCAAAGAGTTCACGCCCAATCTGGTACATTCTCATGTGCCGCTGGGTAATCTGCTCTGCAGCCGCGTGCTGCCGCCCATCAAGCTGCCGTGGGTCACCACCGCGCACGGATCCTATAAACAGTTTGCCTATGCGCCGGTGACGGTTGCCAAGCCCTATCTGAAACCGTATCTGTTGCTGCGTCATGCCTTCGGCGATTGGGTGACGCTGCGCAGCGCGGCGCGGGTGGTGACGGTCTCGGAGTACGCGCGGCAGGAATTGCTGAGCATCGGCCTTCCCGCCGCCAAGATCCGCACGGTGTTGAATGGGCTTCCCCGTCCGGCTAACATTATGGACCGGTCGGCAGCCCGCGCCACACTTGGAGTCGCCGCAGATGCAATGCTGGTGGGTGCACTGGGCTATTTTGCTCCGGTCAAGGGCTTTGACATTCTCGTCCGGGCTTTTGCAGTGTTACAGGATAACTATCCGGCATTGCAGTTATGGATCGCCGGCGGTGATGTGCTGGGAGATACCTCGGTGCGGCGCAGCCTGCAAGCGTTGATCACCGCGCTATGTCCCGGCGGCAGAGTGAGACTGCTCGATACACTGGATCCCAAAGCGGGCTTTCTGTCGGCACTGGATCTGTTCGTAATTTCCTCGCGCACGGAAGGCTTGCCGCTCAGTCTTGTCGAAGCCATGCAGCACGGCAAAGCTTCGGTGGTCAGTTCGGCGGGTGGGTCAGCCGAAGCGGCGCGACCCGGTCTGGAAGGATTGGTCTTCGAATCGGAAGATCCGCAGAGTCTGGCCGCGCAGATCGACGTCCTGCTGCGAGATCCGGCGCTGCGGGAGTCGCTGGGCCGTGCCGCACAGGCGCGCGCCTTCGAGTATCTGACTCTAAAACGGTGCGCCGCAGACTACGACGCGGTGTACACCGAGGTTTGTAGTTCATCTATATAGAAACAGGCCGCGCATGAACGCGGCCTGCGTAAAAGGTAGTAGTCTCCTATGCCCAAAATCTTCCGTTTACCCTATACCATCGCCCTCTATGATACGGACGCGGCGCAGATTATTTTCTACGCCAATCTTTTCCGCATCTGCCAGCATGCTCTCGAAGGATTCCTGGCGGACATCGGCTTCGGATTGCCCGTGCTGTTTGGCCGCCGCACCATGGGATTGCCGGTGGTGCATGCCGAAGGCGACTTCGAGCAGATGCTCACGGTGGGCATGAAGGTGGAAATCCGCGCGCACGTGGCGCAGATCGGCAGCTCCTCGTACCGCATGGCCTATGAACTTTGGTCGGAAGATGGCCGTCGCATGGCCACCGCCGCCACCGTGCAGGTCTGCGTCGACCCCAAGACCGGCGCCTCCATGCCCCTGCCGGATGATTTCCGTCAGGCGCTGACGAAATATGCGTAATATCTTGCTCCGCGCGCCCCGGCACCACTGCCGTTTTCAGCCCTTCAGCAGCTTCCGAATCGCCGCCAAATCCGGTTTGCCGCCAGACAAGAGCGGCAGGGCATCGGCGAAGATGATCTTCTTGGGGAATTTGTAGCGCGCCAGTTTGCCCTCCAGAAACTGGAACAGGTGCGTCTTCTCCATGGGACGTCCCGGCGTCAAGACCACCAGCGCCGCTGGAACCTGCCCCCACTCCTTGTCCTCCATAGACACCACAATCACCCGCTGCACCCGGGGATGGCGTTCGAGAAGCGTCTGGATCTCGACCGTGCACACACTGTTTTCACCCGATCCTGCCGCATCGTCCTGATGCGGCTCCGGATGCAGATAACCGTGTCCATCGAGATATCCGTAGTCTTCCGTCTGCACCCAGCCTGCCCGCTGTCCTTCGCCGCTTGCATCCAGCCCCCGCACCAGAATCCGGCCCCGTTCTCCCCGCCGCACATCTTTTCCGTCCGACCCGATAATGCGCACTCCCATGCCCGGCAACACGGGCCCGGCGCTCAGGTGTTCTTCCGCCGTGCATCCCGGACGTGAACAGCTCACCATGGAGCCCGCCTCGGCCACACCGTACACCATGCACGCCTGCGGGCAGCGCAGCAGTTGCAGTTCCGGCACAATGCCGCTGATGAAAATGGCGCGCAGATTTCCCAAATAAGGATGAGTCCCGTGCCGCCGCAGCATCTTGTCGAACATATCCGGCGTCGCCGACACGATGGAGACCCGGCCGGTATCGATCAGCCGGTTGATCTCATCGGGATCCCGCGCGGTGCACATCCGCAGGGAGGCTCCCGACACCAGGCAGCGGAAGGGAATCACCAGCCCCGCCACACAATGCAGAGGCACGGACATCAGCCATGCGTCTTCCGCCGTCACATTCAAGTGGGAGCAGACAACCTGCGCGTGACGGATCAGCGAGGGAAGGGCGAAGGTAATCATCCGCGTGCTGCGGTCGCAGCGCGACCCGCACAACATCACCGCCGCATCCGCGCCGTCAGCCACCGGTGGCCCGGAATCCTGCCCCCCGCAGGTCTTGGACCGGAGATAGGGGCTAAGAGGGTAAATCTTCGTATTACCCAGCGCCGCGCTGTAGGCAATAGGGAAATCCCGCGACACCAGCAACCCCGCGATCTTTGCCGAGTGGACGATGTCGGTCAGTTCATGACTGCCGAGCCGCGGATCCAGCGGCACCGCTGTGTGACCGGCACGTAAGATGGCCAGAAAGGCCGCCAGATAGCCCTCCGTGCATTCGCCCCAGAGACCGATCCGCGCATGATGCCCGGAAAACCGCTCGCTGAGAAACGCCGCTGTGCGCAGGATTTGATCGCGGAATTCACCGTGCGGCAGCAGGTGGTCCCAATTAAAGGGCCGGGATTTCGGTCCTCGAATGGTGGATGTCAACCAACTTAAAGCACTCATCTGCGTCAAATACCCCAAGGCTTTCGTGCGTGAACGGTTAAGCCCTTGTTTGCTCGATCATGCCGGTTGTCATGCTGAGCTTTTGATTACAGATGATGCAAACACTCTGCCAGACTCTAAGGAATATACTTGCCCGTCTACAACGGCGTGAGCGACGTGGCCGACCAACCCATATTTCTGTACAGGCGTACCAACAAAAAGGCGGTCCCATGAGGCCGCCCTTCGCACTCAGCACGCTGCCGCTTTCAGCCCTTCAACATCTTTCGAATGGCCGCCAGATCCGGTTTTCCGGTGGACAGAAGCGGCAAGGCGTCGGCGAAGAGGATCTTCTTGGGAAACTTGTAGCGGGCAAGATGGCCTTCAAGGAACATGTAGATGTGGGTCTTTTCCAAGGGACGGCCCGGCTTGAGCACGATCAGTGCGGCGGGTGTCTGTCCCCATTCGGGATGATCCACCGGCAAGACAATCGCGGCCTCCACACGCGGATGCTTTTTGAGTGCCGCTTCGATCTCCGCCGGATAAATATTCTCCCCGCCGGAGAGCACAATGTCCCCGCGTCGCGCTTCAACCTTCAGCAGTCCGCTCTCGTCCAGGCGGCCAATGTCTCCCGTGTGAATCCAGCCTGAGCGGAAGGTGCGCGCACTGGCTTCCGAATTTCCCAGATAGCCGGCGGCCATGCCCGGTCCCCGCACCAGAATCTGTCCCGCCTCGCCCTTCCGGATGTCCTTCCCCTTTTCATCGACAATCTTAATCTCGGTATCCGGCAGGGCCGGTCCGGCGGTGCGCCGCTCTTTGTCGCCGCATCCCGGCCGCGCGCAGCTCACCATCGAGCCTGCTTCGGTAAGACCGTACGTCGCATAGGCGCGGTCGCAGCGAGCCAGCAGCGCATCGGCCACGGGGCCGCCGCCGACCAGCAGGCCGCGCAATGTCTTGGGATACGGATCGGAGCCGCGTTTGTTCAGCATCCGTTCGAGGGCCGTCGGCACCACGGAGATCAGTGTCACATTTTCCGCGGTGATCAAATGGTGGAGATCATCCGGATCACTGCTCTGACTGAGAATCAACGAGGCTCCCGAGACCATGCAGCGGAAAGGAATCGCCAGGCCGCCGACGTGGTAGAGCGGCAGACACGCCACCCAGGAATCGCGCCAGGTGACATTCAGATGGCTGCACACCGCGCGGGCGTGAGAGAACAGGCTGCGCAGCGTGAACGGTACGATCTTGGGCTTGCCCGAACTGCCCGAGGAACAGAGCAGCACGGCCACGTCTTTCTCGCCGAGTTCGCGCATGCGAGGAGGCTTGGCATTGGGACCGAGCGGCGCAAGCTTCTGAGCGAGGGCGAACATGGACAGGCCATTGAACACCTCGCGGTGCGACTGCGGAAAATCGCGCGAGGCCAGCACACCGCTGAGCCCGGCGGCTTCCGCAAGATCCTGCAATTCCCGTGCGGACAGGCGTGTGTTGAGCGGCACCGCCACATGTCCGGCGCGGAGCACGGCAAACAGGGCGATCACATAGTCGAGACTGTTCTCGCCCCACAGGCCGATCCGCGCATTCCGTTCGGGGAAACGCTCCGCCAGCATCTGCGCGAGGCGCAACGTCTTGCCGTTGAACTCCTCATCGGGCATCGAGCCGTTGAGGTCGGACAAATGCGAGTGCGTGCCTTCGGTCTGTTTGCTGAACCAGTCCTGTTTACTCATCGCTTTCCTGTAATCCGAGTCCGGCCGCCATGCCGGGAATCACTGCATATTGCAGAGCCGAAAGATCCGGCAACGCAATCTTACCCTTTACCGGACAAAACGGTGTGCGCAGCATATCCGTTTCGAACATCTCTGCCGTGCCGATGCCGTGCGCCAATCCCTCCGTGCCGCAACGCGCCGCCAGATGCGCAACGTAGGAAAGGCCCACGCTCGATTCCAGCAGGCTGCTGATCACCACTGCCATCCCCGCCGCTTTTGCCTTGTCCGCGAGCTGTTCAAGTTTACGGATGGAGCCGATCACCGACGGCTTCAGCACCAGCACATCACACAGGCGGCGCTCAATCAGCGCTTCGATATCCTCCACCGAATCCGCCATCCGGTCGCAGGCTACGGGAACCTCACAGTTACGTCGAAAAACCGACAGCGCCTCCGTATCAGGATCTTTCAGCGGATCCTCAATGTATTGCAGCTCGCAGGCGGTTACGCCGTGCGCAAATTGCCGCGCCTCATCGAAGGACCACGCGCCATTGGCGTCGGCCCTTAGCGCAAGCTTGGGAAATGCCGAGCGCAGCACGCGGAAGATTTCGATGTCCTGCCGCACGGTCCGCATTCCCACCTTCACCTTCAGCGTTTCGTAGCCTGCTTCCACCGCCTTCTGCCCCGCCACCCAGGCCTCCCGCACCGTTCCCCCGCCGATCAATGCATTGACGGGAATTTCTCTTGCCCCTTCAGATGGCTGACCTTCCAGCGCCAGCAGGGCGCATTGCAGTCCGAAGCGCGTGGCCGGAAACCCGTCAAGGCAATCCAGCTCCAGATCCAGCTTTTCGTTTTTCGTTTTTCGCTTTTCTTCAAGCTTCTGCCCGGCTTCCTCAACCGTTTCCGTCCCGAAGTCCGGCAACGGTGCGACGTCGCCGATGCCCACGGCGTTGCCGACTCGCAACGCAACCAGAAATCCGCACCGCAGCGTGATGACGCCGCGCGCGGTGTGCAGGGGGTTCCGAAAAGCCAGTTCGTAGGGTGCGAAAGCTAAGGGATGTGACGTCACAGGATAAGACCGATGGCAAGAAGAGCGCCGAATGCAAGCTGCACCAAGGCCGTTCCCGCCAGTGCGCGGATCATGCCCGGCCCGTCGGTGCGCGATAACGCACGTTTCACGGGTGGCACTATCAGCGGCAGCGAAAGCAGGGGCAGCAGTGCCGGCGACTTCAGGTGTGAAAACGCAAACAATGCAAGAATGATGGCATACGGCAGCAGGAGGAGCAAAGCGTATTCCACCCGGCCAAAGGTTCTGCCGAAACGCGCCGCGAGGGTCCGTTTGCCTGCCACGCGGTCGGTGTCCACATCCCGCAGATTGTTGACGGCCAGCAACGCCGATGCATGCAGCCCCGGAATGGTGGCAATCGCCGGCACTAAGGGGTCCCACTGCAGCGTGAGCACATAGGCGGTTCCCGTCACCGCCGCCAGGCCGAAAAACAGAAACACAAACAACTCGCCCAGCCCGTTGTAGCCCAAAGGATACGGTCCGCCCGTGTAGGCCCAGCCGGAGAGAATGCTGAACACGCCGATGAGCAGAATCGGCCAGCCGCCGCGCAAAATCAGTGGAATCCCGAACAGCACAGCCACAGCAAAGGCGAGCATCGCGCCCGCCTTGACCGTCGACGGCTTGATCAGCCCCGCCTGCGTGACGCGCACCGGCCCGAGGCGCTCGGCGGTATCCGCGCCCTTTTTGAAATCGGAATAGTCGTTGGCGAAATTGGTGCCGATCTGAATGCACAGCGCCGAGGCCAGTGCGCACAGCAAAATCGGCCACTGCTCCACCGCCGCCGCGTGCACATACGCCGCCCCGACAATCACCGGCACAATCGCCGCCACCAGCGTCTTCGGACGGGAGGCTAAGATCCAGTTATGAAGAGACACCATTAGTTAGGTGTGTGCTCCGAGAGTGAGTATCGACTCGGTCAGTGTTTGAAACGCCGTCGTATAGAAAACAAGAGAAGTGCAACCAATCCCGTAGTCGTTACGACTTGCAGTGCGATGAGGACATTTACCGCGAGCGAGTTCGCACGAGCAAACTCGAATCCGATCCGGTTCAGAGAGGCAATTTGTACACTTTTCTTTATGAAATCAGATAGAAGCCCTGTCTCCGCGTCTATGGCGTAGCTATTGCCCCAGTAGAAGTATGCATAAGCGAGAGTGCTCGCCACAAGCCATATGACTGGCTTTAGCAAACTGCCGCTATAAGCTGATACAGATCGGTATGTCGATAATAGTAGGTAATCCGAAATGCCTCGCCGCCCTCGACTCTTTGCAATCATTCGCCGAGCTTCAAAAATGCCACGGTCAAAGTCGTTCACTCGACGGTAGTCATGTATTTCACGGCAGTTGTCTACCAGTTCTTGATAAATAGTAATGATGCGGGGCCAATTCACCTCCTTAGGTCGGAACATCAAGGCGAAGGTCAACCGTGGGTGATTCATCAATGCGCGCGCGAAAGGCAAAATACGTACGAGCACAGTCCTTAGGCTCCTGAAGTGCTTCCGTGCACGGTACTCGTCACCAACAACTTGTCTATGCGTAACCTTCGGCCAACGGCAATACTTAAAGCGGACCATTCTACAATCTGTTCCTTGTAGTAGCACCTTAGCCATATCACAGTCAACCAAGTGCAGAGAGCAATCCGGCTGCAACATATTGTCTCGAATGTCAAGGAGCCCGCGTACACCAAAATTGGGGCTTTTGAATTGCAAAATTCCGCGTCTTACCTCTGCCGTCTGGTGCTCGGCCGGCTCCCGCTTTGCACCTTCACCAGGCCAAGTTAACCTGACGCGACTGATAATCTTGCACCGACTGAAATCACCGAGGACGGCGAAAGATGCATAACCCAAGTTTAGGCCTCTGGCGAGCTTGGTTTCAGCAAAATGCGCATGGTCTTCAAACGACACTCTAGAGAATGACACATCTTCACGAAACAGAGCGTTATCGAAGCGAACCTCGCCCTTGAACTTGGCGCTGTGGAAAGAGGCTATGTTGTGAAAGATCGTATCTTGGAACAAAGCTCTATCGGAGAATACCATACAAGACATGTCCGCAGTGTCCAAGAACTCTGATCTAGACCAAACACCGCACCCGGCCACCTTGGCCTTACAAAAGGAGGCCGGTTCAGCAAAGAAAACTTTGAGAAATGTGACCTGTCCTTTGAACGTGGCGCTTTCAAAAGAACTTTGACGAAACTTTGCTCCTTGGAAGTTGGCATTAGCTTGGAAAAATGTGCCAACGAAGCGGGTCAAGCCCTCAAACGTTGTACCAGCGAATGAGACTCCCAGCGGCATATTTGATCCGTCAAAGAGAGCGTCGCACTTGAAAGTAGCACGCTCGAAAGTCAGTCCCGCCTGAAAATGGTAACCAGAAAGATCAATCCTTCCTTCGAACACCGCACCACTAAAGTCCAAGCAAAAGATCCCCGCATGAGAGCGTCCGAGGATTTCAACAAGTGTCCTCGGGTTCGGGCAGTCGGGGAAGACGAAACCATTGAACGAACAAGGCGCATTCCAATATTGCTGGACTGAATGAACTAAGTTTCCGATCTCCTCATAGAACTCAGCTGAGTCCTTTTTCTCGGAGTGGAAAATGCATTTGTTCGTCGGATAATTGGCGTTGTCATATACGTCCCGGCCACATCCCGATGCACACTTACTAGAGGTCATTCGGCCACTCCCGTTTGCTGACCTGTATTCGAATACAATAGCCTCTTCCTCAATCGAAACTCTTATTCGCAGCCCAAATTTCCGCGAGCGAGCGGTGAATGCCGCGCCCGATGAAGACCACCAGTTTGCGTTCGGTAGGCATGGCATAATCATTGTCGCTGCCGCCGCCGACAAAGATCGAATCGAACACGTCGCGCGGATCCCGCTCCGGCTTGGCAACCACGAGGAACACCGTGTGTACGCCCACGACGGGTGGTCCCCAGAAGTAGTAGTTGTTATGGCCGCACACCGCTTCGGGCAGCCCCTGTTTGCGGCAGTAATAGTTGATGGCCCCGGCCTCGCCGTAGTTGCGCGCAAAAATCACGCAATCCTTTTTCTCTTCCGGGTCAAGCTGGTTATAAGCCCGCACGGTTGCCTGCGCAAGCTCTTCCCAGCCGAAGGAATCGGCATAGTGCTGCGGCCAGAGCGCATCCTGTTGGCCCTTCTCGCTCGCCTTCGGCTCGATCCCCAGCGTCCATTGATAGTCAATGTATGTTTCCGGATTCAAAATCCGCAATCCGAACGGCAGCAGCAGCAACCCGCCGGCCACCAGCAATCCCGCATAAGCAAGCCGCGCCCACTTCAGTCGCGGCAGCGCGAATTTACTTTCCAGCCACACCGCGCCGGAAGCAATCAGCAGCGGAAACAGCCCCGCCGCATAATAGGGCTTGCCCTTGTTGGTCATCAGAATCACCAGCACCGTCAGCGCCAGCCATCCTAAAAACCGGAAGGTCCGCAGCGGTTTGTAAAACAACAGCACGCCGAGCCCGCCCAGCCACAGCAGAATCGAAATCGGATTATTTTCCAGCGCGAATTCCATCAGAAACTGGTGCGGGGCAAACGCGGCATTCTTGAAGGCCGTGGCATTGCGGATGAACTGCAGCGTGGCAAACTCATGGGAAAACTGCCACAGCACATACGGCAGAAACAGCAGCAGAGCCATGATCCCGCCGATCCAGAACTGCCGGCGCGCGAACTGCCGGCGTAGCGGCGTCAGCGCCATCGCAACAATCAGCCCCGCGCCGAAATAGAGCAGGCTGATCTTGTTGAGCAGTCCCCACCCGGCAATAATTCCGAAAGGAATCCACAACCGGGAGTCGTTGGTCTTGGCAATGCGGATCAGAATCAGCGCCGCCGCCGCCCAGAAGACCAGATCGAAGGCATTCATCGAGTAAAATCCCGCCAGCGCGCGCAACTGCGGCGAAAAGAACGCGGCTCCGCAGGCCAGCGTACGCGCAAACAGTCCGCCACCCATCTCCTCGGTGATCTTCCACGTCAGCCACATCAGCGCCACCGCCAGCAGCGAGGGCAGCAGCCGCACGGCAAACAGCGAATCGCCGAAAATCATCCGCCAGCCGTCCAGCACAAAAATCGAAAACGGCGGCTGATCGACGTAGCCATAATCCAGATGATTGGCGCAGTCGAGATAATAAAACTCATCCCGGAACATCGGGTAGTGAGTGGCTGTAAGCAGATGAGCAAGCAGGGTAATCAGCAGGAAGGCCGCGAGCACGAAGCCGCCGCGCTGCAGCAGAGGGAGATTCTTCATAGGGAACTATGGCAGCCGTTTGAACTTCTTGAAATTGGGTTTGCGCTTCTGTTTGAAGGCGTCGCGGCCTTCGTGCGCCTCTTCAGACATATAGAACAGCAACGTCGCGTTGCCTGCCAGTTCCTGAATTCCCGCCTGGCCGTCAGTCTCGGCATTGAAGGCGGACTTCAGACAGCGCAGAGCCATGGGTGACAGTTGCAGAATCTCCTTGCACCACTGCACCGTGGTCGCTTCCAGTTCGGAGAGCGGCACCACCGTGTTGACCAGCCCCATGTCCATCGCCTGCTGCGCGTCATACTGGCGGCAGAGAAACCAGATCTCCTTGGCCCGCTTCGGCCCCACCAACCGCGCCAGATAACTTGCGCCGAACCCGCCGTCAAACGAGCCGACCTTTGGCCCGGTCTGCCCGAAACGCGCGTTGTCCGCGGCAATGGTGATGTCACAGATCACATGCAGTACGTGCCCGCCGCCGATGGCATAGCCCGCCACCATGGCAATCACCGGTTTGGGCAAACTGCGAATCTGCCGCTGCAAATCCAGCACATTCAGGCGCGGCACCAAATCCTCGCCCACATATCCGGCATCGCCACGGATTTTCTGATCGCCACCCGAACAGAAGGCCTCCGTGCCCGCGCCGGTCAGAATAATCACGCCGATTTCCGGGTCTTCATGCGCGTCATGAAATGCCTTCTGCATATCCAACACGGTCTGCGGTCGGAACGCGTTGCGCACCTCGGGCCGGTTGATGGTAATCTTGGCGATGCCTTCCCACTTCTCATAAAGAATATCGGCAAACGTTCCGGCGGATGTCCAGGGGAATGTGGTCATAGGGGATATAAGGTTAGGAGATGATGCCGACTTCAAAAAATTCGATGAGTTCCTGCGCCACCAGATCCGGCGCTTCGACGTGCGCCGCATGGCCGACGCCGTGAATCTCTGCCCGCTTGAGATGAACACCGCCTTGCGTCGACTGTTCGAAGACCGCATTGGAACGGCAGTATTTTTTGTCCAGCGCCCCGGCAATCAGCAGCACGGGGCATTTTAGTTGACTCAGCTTGGGATGCAGATCCTCCTGCGTGCCTACGCCGAAATGCTCCAGCGCAATGGCCAAGCCTTCCGGATCGTTATGCAGCCGTGACCGGTGCAGGTTTTCCTGCACCGACGGCGCGAGCGATTTCTGCGACGCGAACAGCGGCAGGTTGCCCCAGAAGTCCGCAAACCATTCGATCCCTCTGGTGCGAATCATGGCGGCCAATTCACGGTCCGCCTTGCGCCGCTCCTCGCGTTCGACTGCGTCCGCAATTCCCGGTGACGCGCCGATCAGTGCCAGCGATTTCACCATCTCGGGCGCATACAGCGCGGTGTGCAGTGCAATCCGCCCGCCCATGCTGTACCCGCACAGGCTGACCGGTTCTTCGGCGGCGGTGGAAATCAACTGCCCCAGCGCCGTGCCAAGGCGCACCAGATTCATCTCCGGTTCGGGCGGCAGCGGTGTCTTGCCGTGCCCGGGCAGGTCAATCAGCATCAGATGGAAATGCTGCTCAAGATCGACAATCAGATGCTCCCAGGCGTGCAGCGATCCGGCAAACCCGTGCGCCAGCGCGAGCACCGGCAATTGCGGATCTCCCTGCCAGGCCACGTGCCAGTCAATACTGCTGGCAGCTACATCGGTCATAAGCGGATAGCCTCCTTTCCCAGCCGTGAGACCAGTTCCGAAAAAGCGCGATGATTTGCCTCGCGCGACGTCCTGACTTCAATGACGCGTACCCCGGAATGTTTCTGTGAAAGCAGGTCTCCCGCCTGTTGCGGTCCGGCAGCCGTTTGCCACTCCAGCCCGAAGAGTCTGCCCGCGGCAGACAGATCGAGGCCATGCGGTGTGCCGTGCAGCTTCTCGAACTGCGCGGTGTTTTCATGCTTGTGTACGGGCAGGAAATGGAAAATTCCGCCGCCGTTGTTGTTCAGCAGCACAATCGAAAGGCTCGGCGCGTGGCGCACGGCCGCGATTAATCCATTCATATCGTGGATGAAGGCCAGATCTCCCGTGACCAGCAGCGTGGGTTTCCCCGACGCCGCCGCAATTCCCGCCGCATGGGAAATGGTGCCGTCGATCCCGTTTACCCCGCGCAGTCCGTACACGTGAAACGCCTTCCCGCCGAGCAGGGCATCGGCATAGCGCACAGGCATGCTGCTGGCCAGCACAATCGCCGCCTGCTCCGGCATGGCGCGCGCCGCTTCCAGCACATACAAAGCTTCGCACTCCGCTTGGGCGGCATCCTTCTCCAGCGCCGTGCCGATAAAAAAGGCCGCCTGACGGAAGGGTTCGAGAATCAGCGAGTCCCGCGAGGACTTGCTGGCCCGTGCCAGACTGTGACAGAGCGGCGCCACATCCGCCTCAATCCGCTCATTGGCGCGGAATGTGGGATCGGCGGGAAGTCCGCGCGAGTCCACCTGAATCGTATTGGCCGCCCGGTGGCGGTCCAGATAGACGTTCAGCGCCTTCGATGTGGGAAACCCGCCGAACATCAGCACCACATCCGGCGCCAGCCCTGCCAATTCCTCATCGCGCAGAAAAATATCATAGTGTGGGAAAACCGGATAGCCGTATCCCTGCAAGCCGGACAGCACGTCGGCGAACACCGGCCAGCCGAGCTGCCGGCTCAACAGATACAGCGCTTCCGCCTCTTCGCTGCTCCGCGCCGCGTCCACCCCCGCCACAATCAATCCGCACAGCGAGTCCCCCAGCACAATCGACAGCCGCCGAAGGGTCTCCGCAGAGACCACGCGCGGCACACGGGAAGAAATACGAATCTGGCCTTCCGCCTGCAACTCCGTCCATAACGCGTGGCACACCCGCTCATCCCGCAGCACCGGCGCCAGCGGTTCATCCAATGGAACATTCAGATGTACCGGACCGCGCGGAACCGTCACCGCATGGGAAAACGCATCCGCGGCAATCGACCGCACCGCGCGGCAATGGTCAAGGTCTAATCTGGCTTCGGGAAGATCGGCAAAGAACCGCGCATAACCCCCATACAAATGGGACTGATCCATCGTCTGCGGCGCGCCGCTGCCTCGCAGCGTCAGCGGCCGGTCGGCGGTCAGCACAATCAAGGGCACGGCGGACTGCGCGGCTTCAATCACTGCGGGAAAATAGTTGGCCGCGGCGGTGCCCGATGTGCAAATCAGAATCGCCGGCACACCGTCGCTTTTGGAGAGGCCCAGCGCAAAAAATGCCGCCGACCGCTCGTCGGTCAGTACATAGGTTTCAAGTTCAGGAAGCTCAGCGGCGGCAAGGGCCAGTGGGGTAGAGCGGGAGCCGGGAGAAATTACAACGCGGCGCGCGCCGCAGGCCATCCATTGCTTCAGAAGAACCGTCGCATGCAGATAATTTACGTTCGGAAGATTCACAGCTCCTCGCAGTTCAAGGCAGACAGCATCGGTTTCATTTTCAGCGCGGTTTCCCGCCACTCGGCTTTGGCATCCGACGCGGCGATAATTCCCGCGCCGGCAAACACGCGGGCGACGCGATCCTTCAACAACGCCGAGCGAATCGCCACGGCAAGCTCCGCGCGCTCCGCATCCATCCAGCCAATCGCCCCGGCATACAGCCCGCGCGGCACAGGCTCCAGTTCGGCGATAATCTCCCGCGCCTGCTCCTTCGGCATCCCACACACCGCTGGCGTCGGATGCAGCGCGTGCAGCACGTCGTCCGGCGTCACATTGTCTTTCAACTGTCCGTGGATGCGCGTGTGCAGATGTTGGAGCCCCGCCAGCTTGCGCACGTGCGGTTCCAGATCGTCACTCACTGCCACGCACAATTCCGCGAGGCCCTGCTGCAAGAACTGCGTGACGATATTCTGCTCGATGTTCTCTTTAGCCGAATGCAGCAGCTCCTGCGCCAGCCGCTCATCCTCGCGGGCGGTTTTCCCGCGCGGACGCGTTCCCGCCAGGCTCTCGGTTTCCACCATAGAACGATCCAGCCGGAATAACCGTTCCGGGGATGCGCCCAAAAATGTGGCGCCGTTCATACCGTGCGCAAAAAGGTAACAATCCGGTGTGGAACTCGCAAGCCGCTCCAGCACATACCCCGCCTGAACCGGCGCGGCACTTTCACGAATCGAATCCCGCGCCAGCACCGCCTTGGTAATAGCCCCCGCGGCAATATGCGCCTGCATGGCCCGCACGGCCTTCGTCCATTCCGCTTCCGAAAAGGCGCGTCCCCCATCCACATCCAACAGCCGTCTCGGCGGCGGCGGATTCTGCAAAGCATCCACCACATCCGCCAGCGCCTTCTCCTGGCCCCAGATACTGGCAATCCCGTCTTTCCATCGCACCAGCACCTTCGGCACCACAAACAGGCTGCTCTGAAACCCTTCCCACGGCGCAAGCAGGATCGAGCGCGGATCGAAGGCCACCATCCCGAAAGCCAGCGGCGCGCCGTGATCCGAAGCCAGAGCCTTCCGGCATTCAGTCAAACTGGAGTAGACCCCCGCCGCACCTAAGGCCAGCACCACCTCTTGCCCGGCCCGCTCCCGCCATAAAAAAGCCGGTGCATACGCCGCCGCCAGCCCATCCCAAGCCCGCCAGACCGGAGGGCAAGAGATCTGCTGCACATGCGGCAGAGAGTAGGTGTGGTTAATGACATTCATGTGTTTCAAATAAGTTTAACAATTTCTTTTCACACTTGCAACGCAGGGGTAACCCCTGCACCTGTATCGCCTGCTCGGCGTCGTAAGGATTCTCCGTGGAGACTGCGCACTCCCTCTCTTCTCCCCCTTTCCCTATTTCATGAGGAAAGCGGGCCGGGGGGATGGGGGTCTGCCCGCTCACGAACCCATTCCCGTGTAGGGGCGGGTTAAGCAGAAGAATGCCACACCTCAGAGGATGCACCACGCGCAACCCGCCCGCGCCACATCCTGCAATCGCTAACACGGGAGGGTTGCGGCATACCTTAACCCTCCCCTACACGACAATGGCAAGGGTAGAGGTCTGGGGCACCATCAAACGAGGATCGGCCTCTGCCGTAGGGGCACGACATGTCGTGCCCGTCTCTAATCAGGGGGGTGGCCGAAGGGCCATGGCGTGCCCGTCTTATCGGCCTACCGTACCCGTTCCCTCGCCCCCTTGGCAGATCACAAAAACTCTCCGTATATTAAAGGTCAGCTAAAAACAGGAATGAACGTCTGTGCAAGAGAGAAACGACCTCCGCAATATCGCGATTATCGCCCACGTCGACCACGGCAAGACTACGCTCGTGGATGGTATGCTCCATCAGGCGGGTGTGTTCCGCGCCAATCAGCAGGTGCAGGAACGGATCCTCGACCGGCTCGATCTGGAGCGCGAAAAAGGTATTACCATTCTATCTAAGAATACCGCCGTACATTGGCGTGGGAAATTGGTGAATATCGTAGACACGCCGGGTCACGCCGATTTCGGCGGACAGGTCCAGCGTGTCCTGAAAATGGTGGATGGCTGCCTGCTCTTAGTAGATGCCTCCGAAGGCCCGCTGCCTCAGACCCGCTATGTGCTCTCCAACGCCCTCGAAGCGGGACTATCCCCCATCGTGGTGATCAACAAGATTGACCGCCCCGATGCCCGGATCGATGAGGTCCTCGACGAAGTCCTCGAGCTGTTCCTCGACCTTGATGCCTCCGAAGAGCAGTGCCATTTCCCGGTGATCTATACCAACGCCCGCGAAGGCACCGCCACCATGGATCTGAGCGTCCCCGGCGTGAACCTCGAGCCGCTGTTCGAACTGATCTTCAAGGAAGTGCCGCCGCCATCCTTCGATCCCGAACATGCCCTTCAGCTTCAAATCGTCACCCTCGATTACAATGACTACGTGGGCCGGATCGGCATTGGCAGAATCATGCACGGCAAGATTCACGTCGGCGACCAGGTGGTATTGGTTAAGTCGGAAGAAGAGCATATTCCCACCAAGATCACTCAGCTTTACGGCTTCGAAGGCCTGGCGCGCACGCCCATCGAAGAGGCCTCCGCCGGAGACATCATTGCGCTGGCGGGCATTGAAGGCATCTTCATCGGCGACACCGTCACCTCCGCCGAAGATCCCCGGCCTCTGCCGCCGCTCAAAATCGACGAGCCGACGCTGGAGATGCTCTTCTCGGTGAACACCTCTCCCTTTGCCGGGCGCGAAGGAAAGTACGTCACCACCCGCCAGATCCGCGACCGTCTGTTCAAGGAGTTGCGTGCCAATCCCGCGATCCGCGTCGAAGAGTCCGAGACCACCGACGCCTATAAGGTCTATGGGCGCGGCGAATTGCAGATGGCGATCTTGATTGAGATGATGCGCCGTGAAGGCTTCGAAATGCTCGTCGGCAAGCCGCGCGTGCTCTTCAAGCGCGACAATGGCCGCCTGATGGAGCCCTATGAAAATGTGCTGGTGGACTGCCCGGAAGAATTTGTCGGTGTCATCACCGGCACCCTCGGCATGCGGCGCGGCATCATGACCCGCATGACCAACCATTCCACCGGCTGGGTGCGCATGAACTACGAAATTCCCATGCGCGGCCTGATCGGGGTGCGGCCCATCCTCATGACCACCACCCGTGGCACCATCATCATGCACAGCATGTTTGCCGGCTACCGTCCCCTCGAAGGTGAAGTCAGCCACCGCCCCACCGGCGTGATTGTCGCCGACCGTGAAGGCCGCGTGACCGGCTACGCGCTGAACAATTTGCAGGATCGCGGTGAACTGTTCGTCGGCCCTGGCACGCAGGTCTATGAAGGCATGATCGTCGGTGAGAACTCCCGGGATTCCGATCTGGCCGTGAACATCGTGCGCGAGAAGAAGCTCACCAACATGCGCGCCAGCGGCTCCGATGATGCGCTGCAGATCGCCCCGCCGCGTGTGCTGTCCCTTGAAGAAGCCATCGCCTTCATCAATGAGGACGAACTGGTGGAAGTCACTCCGCAGTCACTTCGCCTGCGTAAAATCTACCTCAGCGCCGAAGAGCGCAAACGCGCCGAAAAAGAAAAAACCGGCCGCATCGAGGGCAACGCGTAGGTTACGCCCTGCCTGCGGACGCATAAACGGGTAGGGACACGGCTCGCCGTGTCCGTCGTAGGGGCGGGTCTAAGACCCGCCCGCTTCTTTTTTGACGGCACCCCATGCGGTAGGGCTTTTTTGTAGGGAATGCCTGCGCCCTCCGCCTCTTCGCACCCGCTGCCACTCGCCCTATGTGCATCCCGCTATGGCACTCCCGCTCTTTGTCTCTGTAGGAATTCATCGCCGGACCTTTGACAATCCCCGTGCCGTTCCGTAGATTATCATCTATTAATCCGCGGTGGCAGGTTTAGTCATGAAAGCGAGGACGTATGGTCAAGGCATTGGTGAATCACAAAGTGGCCGATTACAACACGTGGCTGCCGCATTTTGAAAAGCATGCCGAAAAGCGCGTGCCTGCCGGCTGCCTGAAAGCCGAAGTTTTTCGTAACAGCGATGACCCGAACAATGTCTTCATCCTCTTCGATTGGAAAGATGCCGACTCCTTCAAGAAGTTCGGCGAGTCTCCCGACCTTGCCGAGACGATGAAAGCCGCCGGAGTCATGGGCCCGCCCACCATGACCATCCTCGAGTCCGCCAACAACTATCCCGGCTGACCGAACGTCAGACCCCCTTGCATACAGAACAGGCTCCCGATCACTCGGGAGCCTGTTTCATTACCAGTCTTGGGGCAGATGCCGTCAGCGGCTGCGTCGGGCAAAACTTGCCGAAGGTTCTGCCGCCTTAGGCGCGCTGGCCTTAGCTTCCTTTGCTTCGGGAGCTGCTTTGGCTTCAGCAGGCGCTGCAGGTTTGGACACCGCAACTTCCACCTTGGCCGGTGCTACCGCCGGGGCTGCCACCGCAGGAGCCGTCGCTACCGCTGCTGTGGCCGGGGCAGTGGCCTTGGGCGCAGGCATCGCGACAGATCCCATCTCGGTTTCAAAGCTGGCTTTGCCGGTGCCGACATCATACATCCCCGAAATCAGGGTCGTCTGATGACCGGATACCGCTGCCGAAATGGCGGCACTCTCGCACAGCAGGGACATGGCCGTCAAACGCGCCGTGATGCCCGACGTCTGCTCCGCCGGTACCGCGCTCGGGGCTTCGCCGGCGGCGGCAGCGCCATGGAAGGCGGCCGTCATCGCGGCGCCCTTGCTGCTGCTCTTGCGCCCTGCCGGCGCGTCGCAATCCGTGTGTCCCAGTACAACCACCACCGGGACGTGCAAATGCGCCACCGCATATTCTACCGATGCCACCACGTCGGCGGAGGGCACATTGCCCAGTGTGCGCACCACAAACAGCGATCCCAGAGACTCATCGAAGATGATCTCCGGAACCACGCGGGAGTCGGAACAGGTCACGATGCAGGCATAGGGATACTGCGCGGCGGCCAGCACCGTGCGCCGTTCCGCGCCGGCATTCCAGGCCGCAGGTGCCGCGCTCACCGAGCGGGCATTGCCGTCCATCAAACGTGTCAGAGCCTCGTCACGGCTCACCGTGGCCGGCGGAGTGTCGCTCGCCTGCAGGGCCAGCGGAATCAGCAAAAGGGTGGATGCGAATATACGAAGTTTCATGAGAAATCCTTTCTATCGAACCGAAAAACTGTTGCCGGAACTATGCGCTGCCCAAGGCCTCGCTTAGAACTCCAATTTACCCGCCAGATTTGTAAACATTGCCGACTGCGAAGCCCGCTCCTTGTACAAGGTGTGGATCGAGCCTACTTCGGTTTCCACAGACAGACCATTCATCAAGGGGAAGATGAATTCGCCGTACATAATGGTATTCTTCGTCGCAGCCGCGGCAGCGATGTGATCGCTTTTGTTCTGGTCCATACCACCGCCCAGCGAGACATTTAAGTGCTTGAGCGGCTTGGACACGATATTGGCCCAGAAGCAGCTGTTTTCGCGCGTGTCGCCATGCTTGCCCGCTCCGGCGATGGTCGAGAAGTTACCGTTGGCCAGGTTCTTTCCCATGTTGACTTCACCGCGGATGGAAAACAGCTTGTGGAAGCGCAAATCATAATCTACGCCGTATCCCAGCGTCGTATACTCGTCATTGTTCTTGGATGGGTCCGGATCGAAATTGGCGTGCACCAGGGACAGACCCACCAGGTACTTTTTGCTGACTTCGATGGAGCCGCGGGCCTGGACCATGGGGAAACTGGAAAAATTGTCCGCTCCGAGGCCGTCGGTCTCCTTGGCGCCTTCACAGAGAGCTACCGACAGAATCGGCGCGGTATAGTTTTCCGGGATAAAGATGTTGCACTGGAACTGGCCGCGGCGCGTGCCGAGGTTTCCGGCATACCACAGACCGGAAGCTCCGGTGCTCATGGTCGGATTCTGGGAGGAGAACAGATCCCACTGCTGCCCCACGCGGATTTCCGCCAGATGGGTGGCGATCCAGGCATAGGCCAGACGCAAACGTGGCTTGGCGCTGGCGTCATTGCCGGTGCTGGTGGAAAAGTCTCCTTCCACCTTACCCCCGACTTCCATGCCGTTGTCCGCCGTCATCCAGCCTTTCATGCCGAGACGGGTGGACTGAACCGACACTCCGAAACTGTGCCCTTTCAGAGTGTCCGCCAGTTGCGGCGCGGACAGACCCGGCTTTCCGGTGGAGAGCACACCATGGGATGCATAGGTCATCTCGGCTTTGACGTAGCCGTAGGGTTTGAGATCAAACCCGGTCGCGCCGGCGGTGGCCGCCGCAAATACTCCCGCGCACAGGATAATGCGGAAGATTACAATCGAGGATTTCATTCAATACTCCAAGTTCGTTCGTCACTCGCCGACCGTTGCGAATTGAGGGCTCCCGCTGCTGCAAAGTGGCAACATGATCGGCCTGATTTGGGCCGCTAAGTTGGAGCTTCGAAGATGCAAAGCACATTCCAATTCGGGCCGCTCCACTCCACACGACCCTCCCGTCACAAGCCGACAGATCCCATACCACATTCATGCAGTAGGGGCGCACCTGCGTGTGCGCCCGCCTCTTGCATGAGCGCACCCCCTTGCACCAACAAAGAAAGGGCACCCGACAGGGTCGCCCTTTCGTCATCGATAGCGCGCCGAAGGCGACATGGGTGCAGGGGTTACCCCTGCCGAAGCCGACTTGGGTACAGGGCTTGGCCCCGTCATCCGCATTTGCATTACCATACCACAAACCAAGAAAGGGCACCCGACAGGGTCGCCCTTTCGTCATCGATAGCGCGCCGAAGGCGACATGGGTGCAGGCGTCACGCCTGCTTAGCCCTGCCAGCGCGCGCGGACCGTGCGTTGGACGGAAATCATGTCCGGCGGCCAGAGGGACGGATCCAGCAGGGATTGATCGTAACCCCAGTCGCGGTGGGCCTCCACATAGGATGCGTTGCGGAAGTCTCCCGTTGCCCGCTGGCTGTTCCAGATGCAGACCAGGGAGCCGCGGTAGGTCAGCTCGTGTCCTACCCATTTTTCGTGCAGGCGGATCAGATTTTCCGCGCCGCCGTTGTAATCGCCTGAGGTCGTTTCTGTATTTCCTGCCACGACGCAACTGTTGACCGTGGTCGCCGAGGATCCCCGCTGATTGATGCTCTTCGTGGCGTTGCCGTCAGACCAGTTGTTGGAATAGACATTGAAGGCATCACACAGGATAGAGCAGGCCTTTTTGTTCACCGTATTGAAATTGCCCCAGACATACAGGGGATTTTCCGTCGCGATGCTTAGGCCGCCTGCCGGAAGGGTTGCGCCGTTTACCAGTCGAATCGCGCCCGCCGGATCGGTATAGCAGAAATAGATGGTGCGGTTGGATGGAACCATGCCCGAGGAGGCCAGCAGGCCGATATTCACGTTCGTCATGTGCATCGTCTTCTGCTCGCGGAAGTCCCAGACATTGCTTGAGGTCAGCACGCCAACGGGCAATGCGATCGGATTTCCAGTCGAATCCGTGGCGATACCGTCAATAATTTTCAAACCGGCTTTGTAATAGTATCGCTTGGCCCGCAGTTCCTCATCATCTCCCGGCTGACCGCGCTTGATGACGTCAATCGGAAAAGCCGGTGTCGACAGAGGGAAGGCCAGGGCGGTGGTCCCTTGGCTGACATCCTTCACTCGTCCCTGCCAGTCTTCCAGACTCTTTCGCTGCCAGTTGGGGTCGCGGCTGTCATAGCTCAAATCGTGCCAGTGGCCGGCTACATCCGTGATCCGTGCCTTGCCATTGTAATATTGGGTCGGATCCTTGGGCGTGTTGTAGATATGTCCACCCGCGGTGACACTGCCGTTGATGTTCAGCACGTCGCTCGATCCGATATACAGGTTGCCGTTGGTGTGGATCCGCCCGTTGAAGTCCAGCGGGTAGGCGGGGAACATCTCCAGATCGTGGTCATAGTAGATACCGAACTGGTACATCCCGATGCCCTCGCGGTTCACCGTCACCCGCACCACCTGATCCACTGTGCCCTTGCTGTTCGCCGCGTGGGATACGATCAGATAGGGCTGCACGGTCGCATTCATCCCCGCATACGCCCCTTGGGTAATCGGTATCGTAGTCGTTACCGGCTGCTTGGCGATGGTGAGTTGCGGGAACACATAATCCGGAACGGTGGGCGCATGGAAATCGTTCAGATCCGACTGCGAGGGAACCGTGTTAATATGGATGGCATTGCGCAGCCAATCCGCCGCCACGTCGGCGCCGCCTTCGGCCACGTAGAACACTCGCGCTTCATGGTAGGCGCGCTGGCTCTGATCATTCAGGGTTTGGGTGCGTCTCACCGCTACCGTTGCGATGGTCATCAGACCGACAATCAACAGGGCGGCAAGGACCATCACAAACCCGCGTTGGCGGGATCGGTTGGACATGGGGTGTTTGTGATGCATAGCGTATGGCAACCGGAAAAGTAATAAAAGGATTCGGTGCGCTTCACAAGATTATTGCACCGGGTTCATTGCAATTGCCGGACCATACCTCTTGACCGCCAAATCAACCGATGCCGATTCGCAAACCCGTTGTCTTCTTTGAGGATGCTCGCCGTCACCGAGCCGAGTAGACCCCCGCGCGCGGCATGCCGCCGCGTAGCAAGCTGTGTTCTCCACAAACCGGCGGTTGCCTTCCTCCAACCGCTGGCTCATCTGAACCACCTGTCGGGTTGAAGGAATTCGGGTAGTTCGGGAAATGGTTAGCCGCCATCGTTCGTTTGGATTTGCACGCTGACCACTTTCTTGCACCTCCGTGCCATCCAAAGACGCAACAGGCGACCACTCGTGTGAGTGCTCGCCTGTTGCAAAAACAGCGGAGCGGGCTCCCGGAACTTAGACAAAGCCCCATGCTTGTGTGTTCGCCTCCGGTGCAGAGCCCGCATCCCGCCAATCCGTTACTGCAAGGCCGCTCCGAGGCCTACTTCAACAGCATCATTTTTCGGGTCGCCTTCAGATCCGCCGTCTGCAGCGTGTAGAAATAGATTCCCGAAGCCAGCGGCGCGCCGTCAAAGGTGATCGTATGGTGTCCGGCAGTCATCACCTCGTCCACCTCCTGGGCTACAGCCCGGCCCAGCAGATCGTACACAGCCAGTCGCACCACGCCCGTTCTTGGCAGATCGAAGGCAATCTCGGTCCGCGCATTAAATGGGTTGGGATAGTTCTGCGCCAGGCTCGGAACCGCGGCCAGCGACACCGTCTCGTTCAGGTGATTCGGTGTCTCACCGAATCTCGCCAGAAATCCATAGCTGAACCCACCTCCGCCGCTCGCGGCCGCACCGCCAAGGACGTACCCGCCATCCGGCAGACCACAGAAGGCCGTGACGGCCGCCTGCCAGCCGGGATCGGTCAAGGTCCGCCATTGCCGCGCACCGAGAGAATCCGTCTTGATCAGCATCATCGGCACGTCAAAATCTTCGACGGACATGCTGTAGCCGCCGATCATCAGTCCTCCATCCGCGCTTCGCGCCATACGCACCGGACGTTCATCGCGGCCACCCTCTGGAATAAATTGCCGAATGGTCACCGGCTCGCCATCGAAACCGACATTCATCAGGCTGACATTATCCGAGCCGTAGGACCAGCCCTGTCCCAGCACAAAGTAGCCGCTGGGCAACTCCACCAGATCCATAAAGTCGTCGACGGAAATGTTGGTGTACTCCCGAAGCCAGACTACCTGGCCATCCTCGTCCAACTTCACCAGCAGGGGATACGTCGTCTTTCCCAACAGTATACAGCCACCCGTCACCGGCACCGCCCTCACCGGATTTCCCGGATAGGAATAGGTCCACAGTGTGTCGCCGTCGGCGGTGAGCTTGGCCACCAGATTGACCTGATAATCATATCCGCTCGGATCATGCACCGTCGAGGTCATGCACACGGCATAAGTGTCGTTCTCCAAAGCCCCGATGGACTTGGCAAGATCAAAGTCGGAAACCGGGCAGGTGCGCCGCCAGAGCAATTCCCCCTGCCGGTTCAGTTTGAACAGTACACAGTCCGCACTGTCCCCGTAGTGCCTGCCGCCAAGTATCATATAGCAACTATCGGCAGTGCGGCAAAGGGACTGCCCGTACCAGATCGTGTCATCGGTGACCCCTTCCACATGGAAGGTCCAGCGGGTTTCGCCCTGTTCATCCGCTTCCCTTGCAATCAAATCCCCGTGCCCGTTCATCGAGTCCGCCCCTGTCAACCACATTCCGGTCCAAACCAGTCCGCCGTCAAAAGAAGGCTGCATATCCTGAGGCTGTCCCGGATGCAGCTCCAAATAAACATGTGTCCACAGAGTATCCGGCTGTGCCCACAATCCCACAGGAATCAGCACAACCAGCAAAACCACTAACAGCGCTTTCATGATGACCTCCATCTGAAGAACGTGCCGAAAGTCTGAAAAGCCACACGGGTCGTAGGGGAGGGTTAAGCGCAGGATTTTGCCTGACGCAAACCGTTCCACGCGCAACCCTCCGCCTGAACAATAACCACACTCCAACAATTCCAGCCGGGCCGGGCGCGGGGGCCGATTGCATTGGCCCGCCGTTTCCGCATCTGCCCCCACAAGCCCGCCCCATCGCCCCTCTTCCTTTCATCCTTCATCCTTCCGCCTTCATCCTTACTTCAACAGCATCATCTTCCGCGTCTGCATCCCTTCCGCTGTCTGCAAACGGCAGAGATACACGCCCGAGGGCAGCGCGCCGCCATCGAACATTACCGTATGCCGACCCGCGCTGAGCACGTCATGAGTCAGGCTCGCCACTTCCTGCCCAAGAAGATTATGCACCGTCAGCGTCACCACAGAGGTGCGCGGCAGATCGAAGGCAATCTCCGTGGTGGGATTGAAGGGATTCGGATAGTTGGGCCGAAGGCCGAAAGTCTCGGGCCTCACAGTTTGATGCGTTGTTTTTGCCGTCGGCCAGCCATACTCTTCCATCCACAGATACCACGGCTGAGTATACCCGCGCGGTACGCCGCTCCAACCGGCAAACACCAGCGTGTTCCACGGCGTCTGGCAAAACCCCGGCGCGTAATTACTCGTGGTCAAATCGGCGATGATCCGCCACTGCAGATTGCCCGCCGCATCCGTCTTGCTCAAAATCGGTGCCCAGCGCTCCGAGGCGCGGAGCTGCGAAAGCTGCGCGATCAGATATCCGCCGTCTTCCGCCGCCACTACCGCTTCCGGATATTCGCTCCGCTCCGTCTCCACTTCATAACTTTGCACCCACTGCGTGCTGCCATCGAGGCCAACCTTTTCCAGTTGGGTAATACTGAAGTAATTTCTGCCGATGATATATCCATCGGCTACCTCGAGGGCGCAGACCCGGGCCCAATCCATCTGGGCATCGTCCAACCGCTCCCACTCCACGTCACCCCGTCCGTTCAGCTTGATCATCAGCGGGTTGGTCTCGGGCACGCGCGGAGGGCAATCCACTCCCATCAACAGACAGCCACCGTCGCTGGTCGTGATCGCACTGGTGATCAGCCGCTCGCATTGCGCGCCGCGCCAGGTCTGCGTCCATACGGTATCGCCATCCGGGCTCACATCCATCACAAACAGATTGTTGGTGCAGCCCCGTTCATGCGGACGGACGATCTGCAAATTCGATCCCACCAGATAAGAGCCATCGGCCATCAGCCCCAGCGTGTGCGCGAAATTGAAGGTCTGAATCCGGTAATCCCGCAACCAGATTTCTTCTCCCCGGCGGTTCAGCTTCACCAGCGTTATCACCGCTACGCTGTCATCATACCGCTTGCGCGCCAGCACCACATAGGCGCTGTCCAGCGTACGGCACAGCGTCACACCTTCCCACAGCGTATCCAGCATGCTGGCCCGGCGGTAGGTCCATTGAACCTCTCCGCGTGCGTCCGTCTGGATCACAATCAGGTCCCGGGGAATCAACGCAAACGTGTCCGCCGGGGCAAACTCCTGCACTCCTGTGAGCACCAGGCCGCCATCAAACGAAGGAACCACCGCATTGACTCCAGCATTCCGGAACTCCGGATACTCGCGGGTCCAAAGAGTATCCGGCACACTTTGAGCACAAACCACAGTTGCCAGCGCGATCAGTGCCCATAACATGATCAAGGGTCTCATAAGCGCCTCCATGCCACTGTTGTACGCCACGATCATTCAAAACCGACAGGCGGGTCAAAAGACCCGCCTGTAGAGTGTATTGCTATTTCAAAAGCGTCATTCGGTGAGTTTGTGTCACTCCCGGGGCGTCCAGCCTGCAAAAATAAATTCCCGGAGGCAAATCGCTGCCGTCGAATTCTGCCACATGATGTCCGCCTTCTAACCATCCACTGGCCAGTGTCATCACGTGCTGTCCCAGAATATCATACACCGCTACCAGCACATTCATGCTCTGCGGCAGGTCAAAGGCCACTTCGGTTTCGGGATTGAAGGGATTGGGATAGTTCGGGTAGAGAGCCGTCGTCTCCAGAAACCCCGCATCCTGCGGCGTGGATGGTACAACGGGCACAGAATCATCGTCGTCGTCAAATGAGACCGAAAGGTCCTGTGCGATGCCGGTGTCAGAATGGTAGCAGAGTCCCAGACTGTCGGGAGCGGATTGACCATACGCAAGCAGTGAGACGACCAGCACCAAACAAAAGATTCGAGCAGCGTGCATAATGCCTCCAGTTCCGGGTCATCTTCATCGCAAACCCTGTGTCCGTTATGTTATTGACAATACCATTGATCATGACACCAGACAATTCTATCGCAAACCGTATACCTGATTGCTGACCCGGCGTTTTGGTCGCCCAAAACGGTTTAGGTTATCACGTAACATGCAACTTTTTAAATATATCCGTTACTTACCGGTTTTCGTTTGCGGTCACTTATTGTTTACCATTTGCGGAAAATGCACATAGCTACTCTGCCAGATATGCATAGTTGGCTTTGTTCTGCACTTCAAGGTATTGAATAACTAAACTGCTATTTGACAAACTATTAAACTATAATATCCTTAATATACTTGAACCATCAAAATATTTATCAATGAACTCGGATGAATATTGCTTGTCGGAGAATATGCCTAAATTATCTGTGTACTCCCAGCCATGTTCAAACAAATGAGGTGCATCATGTTTAAGCGTTCCCTGTTTGTCGTGTTGGTCCTAATGTGCGCCGCACTTTGGGCTGCCCCCGCAGCCAAAGGACCCTATCAGCATGCGGTCAATCTACCCGTCGTCGGCGCAGAACAACAGACCTATTTCGGTCCCGCCGAAGAGTCCCATCTGCGTCCGCCTGACGGACGCCTCGACGATCCCATCGGCTCTATCTATCTGGTGGGCTCAACATGGTATGACTATCAGCATAATGGCTCCGCCGGCAAGATGATCGGCATGGACAATGACGGCTTTGCCCATTTTGTCTGGATGAAAGGCATGACCAGCATGGTCGGCGGTCCCCGCCGTATCTATTATCAGGTGTGGGATCCGACCACCCAGTCCATGATGTTCTTGAATTCAGGTAACATGCCCACGGGTGTTCAGGTTGACGCCGGGGCGCGCGGCGGCTACGCCTGCCAGGCCGTCATGCCCGGCGGCATGGCGTTCCCGGGCTACCATGAAGTCCGCAATGGAATCTCCGGTAACCATTCGGCTATGGCAATCGACTTCCTGCCGCGCCTTGGTGCCTTTACCTCCACGCAGCCGAATCTGATCTATGAATCCGGCTCCCCGCTTGAACTGATCTGGCCGAAAGTGGCTATGGGCCATGACAGCGTCCTGCACATGGTCACCACGCACAGCCTGCCGACTGCCGGCGCACCCCAGCGCATCTACTATTCCCGCGGCATTCCCCAGTGGGACCAGGATGGGAATGGTATGCAGATCTTCTGGCAGAACGTTGCCCCCGGCAACCTGCAGTACAAGGTGTTGGACACCGCTATGACCATCGCCGCGGATGTCGCCGCATCCAAGCTCTCCAGCCGCGTCGCCATCGCCTACCCCCGTCCGCGCCGCGCCATGAATGATTCCGCCAACCAGTATGACAATGACATCTACCTCATCACGTCCAATGACGGCGGCCTGACGTGGGGTCCGCGTGTAAACCTCACCCAGTTCACCAATCAGGATACCCTCCGCGCCTACAACGACGTCAGCGTGTTGTTCGATGATAATGACGTATTGCATGTGGCCTTCACCACGGGCTTCTATGACATGATGACCCCCGGTGGTCCGTACATCAGTAGTCAATACTCCATGATCTGGCACTGGGACGAGCAGCATAACCAGTTCAGCCCCATGGCCCGTGACTGGGAATTTAACTCCGACGGCCTTGTCGGTGCATGGCAGCGCCTTGTGCAGCGCCCCAGCCTGTCACAGGACGAAGTCACGGGATACCTGTACTCATCCTACCAGAAGTATGATCTGGATGCCATCTCGGAAGGTGGTTTCTATCAGGGTGATGCCTGGATCACCGTCTCCACCGACGGCGGCGCCCATTGGTCCACGGGCCGGAACGTCACCGACACGCGTCCCCCCATTGTCCCCACTCCCGCCGGATTCTGCTGGAGCGAGCGCGACATCACCCTCGCCGATCGCGTCTTCTACTTCGCCGGACAGGGCATGCTCAATCTCGAATATGTGAAGGATGCCGATGCGGGCAGCATTCCGCAGGGGGAAGGTGTGGCCACCGACAACTACGTCTACTACCATCAGGTGAATGTCACCGACATTCCCACCACGCCGCTGATGCCGAACTTTCCGTTCCACAATGGTCAGGTTCCGCCTCCCGTGGTTGGCCGCTGCTGTTACCTCGATCCCATCAATCCTTTCTGCTCGATGGAGACCGAAGCCCTCTGCGCCCAGTACGGCGGCGTCTGGGACAGCACCATGACCTGTGACACGCCCTGCCCGTCCTCCTTCGAGTGTACGTGCCAGAATGCGCCGAACAGCGTCTGCAACCTCACCGGTGGCCCTATCGGTGACTTTGCTCCCAGCCTGATCCCCATCCATGTGCCGACCCAGTACCATGTCACCGATGTGAACGTCTGCCTCGACATCACGTACCCCGATGATATGGACCTGGTCATCCAGTTGCTGTCCCCCGCCGGCCATGTCTCCACCCTTGCCTCACGTCAGGGCCCGGGCGGTCAGGGCTACTCCTGCACCACCTTCGATGATGAAGCGCTGGATTCCATTCCCCAGAGCTTCCCGCCCTTCCGCGGTACGTTCACTCCGGAAACCCCGCTCTCCGTCTTTGACGGCGAGAATGCTATGGGCGACTGGGTACTCCGCATCTCGGGTGCACAGGCCGGTGACTCCGGACGGGTCAATTGGGTCTGCCTGAGCTTCCAGTATGATGAAATTCTGCCGGTGGAACTGGCTTCTGTCAGTGCCAATCCGGAGCAGGGCGGCATCCGCTTCAGGTTTGCCACGGCTACCGAAAACCGCAATGACCACTTCGAACTCTGGCGCAGCGCCTCAGCTACCGGTGAGTTCAGCCGTATCGCGTCCATCCGCTCGCAGGGCAATTCCAGCACGGCCCAGCAGTACAGCTACCTCGATGCCGATGTGGTGGCTGGCACCACCTATTCC